>DATJKY010000001.1:0-2490 GCA_035490955.1 Terriglobia bacterium
CAACTCACTCGTCTGGCCGGGGACCGCGCCGCTATACTCTTCGAAGACCTGAGGAGGCGCGTGGGCACTATTGCGGGCCTCGTTGAGGAACTTCACTACGATAGCGTCGCACAGTGTTGGACGCCGCGCTACCGTCTCGGCGAAGAAGTGCTCTTTACGGCGCACATCCTTCCCGCAGCGCTGGAAGCGACGGTGACTCTCGGCGCAGGCGAGCGAATCAGCCTGCTCGGCTTGCGCCGGCTCAGCTCCACGGTGAAACAGCTCATTCGGCAGGCCCCCATAGTTGAAGGCCAGGTCTCGGTCCGCGTCTGTCTGAACAGTTGGGTGGCGGTGCGAGCATTCAGTAACCTCGTGATCATGAAATGCAAGCTGAGCTCAAGAAGCGCCCCGCAAGGGCCCTGGTAGCCTAGTACTGCTTCTCAGAACTACGCTAACCTGTGCGACCTCGTCGGGCCCCCTTGACTCGCCCTCGTTCCTCGGGCGCCCTCTCCCGCGAGGGGAGAGGGTTGTGGCTCGGTGCAAGGATCGGAATCGAATCGTCTAACCCCCTCCCCTCGCGGGCCTCGCGGGAGAGGGTGGCCCGCAGCCGGCGCTTTCACCAGCCGGGGCGGGCCGGGTGAGGGGGTCGGGTGAATGCGTTGCCGAATTTATGAAACGACGTGCTTAGCCGTGGCCAACGCCCACGGACAATCCTGGCAGGAGGAATGCATAAGACTCTGAAGGGATTCCGCCCCAGCGCCCCTGCAAGGGCGTTGGTAACTTAGCCGTGGCCAATGCCCACGGACAATCCCGGCAGGAGGAATGCATAAGACTCTGAAGGGATCCCGCCCCAGCGCCCTTTCAGGGCGAAAATTCGTTCTCGGCTATGTCCAGGCATCTTTTCCAACTGATCCTAATGTTTGCCTTCCTCGCTGCACCGGCACACGCACAGGAGGGGCGCGTCTACATCGTCCTATGGTTCGACACCGAGGACTACATTCTCCCGCAGAGTGACGACGCCGCGAAGCACTTGGCGCTCTTCCTCACCCAGCAGGGCATCCACGGCACGTTTAAAGTGGTGGGCGAGAAGGGCCGGACGCTGGAGCGCCGGCGCCGCAGCGATGTGATCGGAGCCTTGGCGCAGCACGAGATCGGCTATCACTCCAACACACACAGCCAGCATCCGACGGTGGCGGAATATGAGTCTGCGCTGGGGTGGGAGGAAGGCGTCGATGAATTCACACGACGGGAGCGCCAGGGCTTTGACGACTTGCGCCGCATTTTCGGTCAAGACCCCACCTGCTATGGACAGCCCGGCTCTTCGTGGGCACCCCAGGTCTACGGCGCGCTCAAGAAATGGGGTGTGGGCGTTTATCTTGATCAGGCTGGACACGTTGGGCTCGAGGGAAAGCCTTTCTGGTACGGCGGTTTGCTCAATATCTTCAACACGAAGGAAGGGGGCCAGCTCGGCCCCAACGATGACTGGTCCAACCTTGACGAGGCTAAGGCCAAGTTTCAGGGGTTCTACCTGCGCATGGGTTCCCAGCCGAGGGGCGGAATCATCAGCATCTACTTCCACCCTTGCGAGTTCATCCACCGCGAGTTCTGGGACGCCGTCAACTTCGCCCACGGTGCGAACCCGCCCCACGACGAATGGAAGCTGCCCCCTATGAAGAGTGCGGAGGAAGCCGAAAGAGTCTTCAAGTACTTAGAGGGTTTAGTGACTTACATGAAGTCTTTTCCGCGAGTTCAGTTTGTGACGGCGTCGGAGGCCCTGGCCCTGTTTCGCGACTCAGCTCAGAATCGCATCTTCCGGGTCCAGGAGGTCGCCGAAATTGCCCGCGAGGTAGAGCTTGGCATTTCATTCCAGATCTACGATGACTACACGCTCGCGGCCAGTGACGTATTTTCCTTGCTCAACCAGTTCGTCGCCGATGCGGTCAGCAAGAAGCCTTCCGGGCCTCTCCGGCTGGGCAGCACGCCGTATGGCCCCGCATCTGCGGGGTCAACTTCGGCTGGCCTAGAAAAGGGAATCGAAGTTCCTTGGAGCCAGTTCTCGCGTACCACACTGGACGTGGCGGATTACCTGGAGAAGAACCAACAGATTCCCAGCGTTGTCTGGCTCGGCAGCCAAAGCATCCCGCCGGAGAGCTACCTGGTGGCCTTGAGTCAGGTGACAAAGAAGCTCATTGTGGACGGCGAGCCGCCCGATTCCGTTAGGGTGGCAACAGCACACTTGGCCGCTGCGAAGTACGTGGCGGAGGACTCCCCAGCTCTGTGGAACTGGGTCATCTTCCCGCCCGGCTTCCACTCGCCTTCCATTATGAATCTTGCCAGGCTTCAGGCCTGGACGTTGAAGCCGGCGCTGCTACGGGGTTCGCCGTAGTGTGGCCCGCGCTCCCAGGTCTCCAAAATTTGGTAGAGGCCCTACCATACTTTGTACTTAATAGCTTTGCAACTCCCGCACCCAAAGCTAAGTCCCTTTTTTTCAGCAAATTCAAATGGAGGTTT
>DATJKY010000002.1:0-2947 GCA_035490955.1 Terriglobia bacterium
GCGGGAGCAGAAAGCAACCGTTCCACCGTTCCTCCGCAACCCTCGTGGGTCCGAAGAGGTTCATCGGCAAATTTCTCGATCACCTCAAAGGTTCGCCCGCAGCGATGGCAGCAATATTCGTAAAGCGGCATAACCCAGGAAACGCAAGTTAATTATAACAGGTCGTTCAGCCTGCAGGAATTTCGCGCCCACGCTAACCTTTCCAATTCGGAATTCGTCTCATATTCAGGATGAAGCGAAAGGCGTATGCTATCGGACTTCTGGCGCTGACGTTGACGGTAGCGGGCGCGATTCCCTTTTCCTCCGACCGGATTGCGACCTCCCGGCGGAATTTCCAGGAATACTTCCGCGACCTGGACCCGGCGGGGAGCTCCCTCAACCCGGTCGAGCGCTTTGTTTTCAGCTTAGTTCTGGCCCATACGGACACGCGCCCCGAGAACTAGATCAAAGGCCTCCGTGCCCCGGGGCGGTTACTTCTTCTTGGCGGCTCGTCGAGCGCCTCCCCGGCGCGCGGGGGCGGCGGCGCACGCTTCTGCCTCCAAGCTCTCCAGGTTACCCCTCTCCGCGTCCATGGTCACCATGAAGGGATCCTTAGTGAAGGTGCTGGGCACTCCCTTGAACTGGAAGACAGCCCCCGTCTTCGGCTTCCCGGCGAGAGCCATGTCCAGCTTCAGAGTAATTTCGGCATGGGTCGCATCCGAGAGCGCCACAGTCAGTTCCTTGGGGCGACAGGCCGGCTTGGCTTCGACGAGCGTGCCTTTGAGCTTCGGAACGTCCGCCCCCTTCATGGCCATTTCAAAATATTGTTCGCCGTTGGTATCAGTGAGCTGTTTTTTGATTCCCATCCAAAGGGCGAGCTGTGGGTTCTTCTCGCGAAACTCCTGCTCTTTTTCGGCAGCGATTTCGTTAGCGGTCTTCAGCTTGAAACCCGCCGGCGGAAACGGGGAGGTCAGCGCGAGCTGTTTGAGCTGCTTCAGCCCTTCATCATCGGCGCCGTGGTACTGGGTGTAAATCCTGTTCAAATACGCGTCCACCTGCGTGCGGGTGTCCGCGGGCAGCCCGCCTTTGGCCGGGTCGGTCGCGACAGCGCGGGCAATCTCGTAAATGGCCTGTGGAAACTTGTCCGCGTTTCGCTGCGAGACCAGAGCCGACCCCAGTTGATAGGCAAATTGGGCGTTATCGGGATACTGTTGCAGAGCCTTGGTGAAGGCCTGCTCGGCGGCGACGTAGTCTTTGCGCTGAACTGCGTCCTGCCCCGGCTTGTCGACGATCCACATCTGCGTCCCTTTGGCGAGAGTCTCCAATTTGGGGCGCACCTGCTGCCAGGCCGAATCGGCCGTGCCAGCGGGTTTCAGCGAATCGAGACTGTCGAGCAGCGTCTGAGCGGCCTTCTGCGCAGCCCCAATCTGGTCCGGCGTAGGACTGGGAAGCTTCTGAACGTTGCCGGCGACCAGCGTCAGCGCCACCAGGCTCTTGGGATCACTGGCGAGCAGCTTTTGACCGAGTTCCAGGACTTTGGCCGGCTGGTTCAACTGGTCGTAGAGCTGCAATCGTTCTTCTTTGAAATCCGTCTCCGGATACTTTTCGGCCCACTGATTGACGTACTGTAGTTTCTTGGCCGGATCGGTCTCCTTCACGGCATTGTTGTAGAGGTCGTATTCACCCTGGTCCTTGACCTTTTTCTGGGGCGCGGCTTGCCCATACACCTGCCTCTCGGCCGCTGACCAGACCAGTGTCGCGGCCAGTACCGCCATTGCCGCTCGCGTCATTTTTCGGTTGAAGCTGCTGTCCACATGCGCCTCCTGCCGTTCCACATCTCCGAGAGATCAGATCCGGCTCGCCGATCTCTTCCCGTTTATCCAGCGTGCGCCACTGATCTATCCTGACCAGTTGGCTTTTTGCGGAGTATAGCCAAACTCCTCGTGCGCCGCAACTGCTTTGGACGCCAATGTGTACGAATTGGTTCCGCAGCACAAATATACCAGATCAACGCTATGCTAGAAGTCGCTGTCATGCACTATCTCGATCTAGGGGTCATCCTGTGCTACTTGGGGGGGATTACCTGGTTCGGCGCAAGGTTCCGCCGTAATCAGAAGAACCTGAGGGATTATTTATTGGGCGGCCGCAGTGCCCCCTGGTGGGCGATCTGTCTGTCGATCGTCTCAGCCGAGACGAGCACGCTCACGATCGTGGGAACGCCTGCGCTCTCTTTTTCGGGAAACCTGGGCTTCCTCCAGCTGGTGTTCGGGTACCTGCTCGCCCGCATCGTGATTTCAATCGTTTTGCTGCCCCAGTACTTTCGCGGCGAGATGTTCACAGCCTACGAACTGATGCGCCGCCGGTTTGGGGAGCGCATCCGCAAGCTGACCGCGTCGATTTTCCTGGTGACGCGTGCGCTGGCCGAAGGCGTGCGAGTGTTCGCGATCTCGATCGTAGTGTCGATCGTCCTCGGCACGGGCGAGATCTGGTCGATTGTTGTGATTGTCCTTCTCACCTTGGTGTACACCTTCGAAGGCGGCATGACCGCCGTCATCTGGACCGATGTCGTGCAGATGAGCCTTTACATCGTCGGTGCGGTGGTGAGCTTTTTCGTCATCCTGGCCCACATCCCCGGAGGGTGGGGACACGTGGCCGCGGTTGGCGGCGCCGCCGGAAAGTTTACACTCTTTGATTTCCGATTCGCACCTTCGATGGAGTTTTTCTCCCGCAACTATTCCTTCTGGGCGGGCTTGATTGGGGGTTGCTTTCTCACCACCGCCAGCCACGGCACGGACCAGTTGATGGTGCAACGGCTGCTCAGCGCGCCCAGCGAGCGCCAGAGCCGGAGAGCGCTGCTCTCCAGTTGGGTCGTGATTTTTGTGCAATTCAGCCTCTTTCTTTTGATCGGCATCTTGTTATTCGTCTACTACCGGGATCAGCACTTGCCGGCTCCGGCCCAGACCGACCG
>DATJKY010000003.1:0-2702 GCA_035490955.1 Terriglobia bacterium
TTGTCGAGAGCGAAATCGGGAGCCAGTTGCTTGAAGACCGAGCGGGCGGCAGGCGCCACGGGGATGTCCGCATGGGTCTTGACTACGAAGAAGACGATGGTCTTCAGAAGTGCCGCGTAAAACAGCGAAGTGGCCGGAATCTGCTGATACGGCAGCAGGATGAAAGGCGTTGTCGGGGAGGCAGGCGATTGCTCAACCTGGTTCCCGATGACACCGACGATGGTGTAAGGCTGGAGCATTCCGGTGTTTTCCCCCCCCAGACTGATCTGTCGGCCGAGCAGATCCTGGTTGGGAAAATATCGGTGCGCGAAGGTTTCGTTGACAACAATTACAAAGGGCGCGGTGGCTGAATCCGCTTCGGTGATCATGCGGCCGCGCATAACCGGAGTGGTCATCACATGCGCGTAGCTGCCGCTAACCGCGGAGACCCTGGCACCATTACCATGCTGCTGGTTCTCGGGAATTCCGACGATCGTAAAACTGCTGTTCAGGTCAACCCCGGAAAGAGGCGGCGCGGTAATGAGGGCGGCATCCTGAAACCCGGGCAGAGCCTTCATGCGTTCGAGGACGGGCTGATACACAAGCGTGGCGATGTGCGGTCCCGTCGGCTGGTTCGCTTCCAAAACGCCCAAGTTGCCGAAGCCGGCGGCGTCGGCGGGCATGGCGGAAAAAGAGGTAACGCGCGTCATATCAAAGCCGAGCCGCGCGTGCTCCAGGTTCCACAGCGTGTGAAACAGCAGACCGGTAGAAATCAGCAGCAGCGTCGTTAAAGCCACCTCGCCGCCTACCACCCAGCCACTGAGCCGAGAACGGACGGCGCGCGCTCCCAAGCCGCGGGAGGATGCTTGCAAGGCGGGTTGGGGATCGGTACGCCCCACGAGAATCGCCGGGAGCAAAGAGGAGAGCGTGGTGGTGAGAGTGGCGATTAGCGCGAGCGTCACGACCACCGTCCAGCGCACGGCAATTTCCTCGCCGCGCGGGACGGCGCCTTCGGGGAGCTTGTGAATCGCGACAACCGCCAGTTCCGCCAATCCGAAGCCCACCACACAACCGGCAAGGCTAAGCAGCCCGCCTTCGACGAGCAGCTGGCCCATCAGACGAAGCTGTCCTGCGCCCAGCGCGCAGCGCACAGCGAACTCCTGGCGGCGTCCGAGACAGCGCGCGATCAGCAGATTGGCTACGTTGGCGCAGGCTATCAGCAAAACCAGTCCGAGAGCGACGAGCAATCCGAATAAGACGGGCCGGGAGCTGCCAGTCAGCAATTCTTGATAAAAAGCCGCCGTCAAGAAAAGCCCTTGGTTGGAATTAGGATCGGTCTGACGGATGCGCTGTGAGATGGCGGCGAGCTCGCTGCGCAGCTGCGTCACCGTGACTCCGGATTTGAGCTGCCCAACGATGAGGAAGAAGTTGTAGCCGCGCTCCTTCAACATCTCGCCCGTCGGCTGGAGCGGAAGCCACAGGCCCTTGCGGAGATCACCAGACGCTTCCGGGAAACGAAAGCTGCTGGGCATCACGCCGATTACGGCACGCGGCTCCGCATTAACGCGGACGGTGCGTCCGAGGATCTTGGGGTTGGCGCCGAAGGACTGTCGCCACAGAGCCTCTGAAAGAATTGCCACACGGGGGCCACCGGTTTTGCCCTCTTCTTCCGAGAAATCGCGGCCGAGCAGCGGCTTCGCACCAAGCATGGGAAACAAGTTGGGAGTCACGCGTGGTGTGGCAACGCTTAACGATCCTTCCCGGCTCTCGACCACTCCGATATCTTCGGAGTAGCCGGCAACGGCGGAAAGCGAACGAGCCTGGTCGCGCACATCGCGATAATTCAACCAGGACGTGGATGAGAACGCCGCTTCGGTTCCGTGTGGGCCGCCGGGGCCGATGCTGACCAGACGTCCGGCATTGGCATAGGGTAGCGGGCGGAGTAGGACGCTCTCGACCACTGTGAACATGGCGGTATTAGCGCCCATGCCCAATGCCAGCGAAAGGATCGCCAGCGTCGCAAAACTGGGCGACTTGATGCATTGGCGGAGAGCGTAGCGAATGTCTTGCCAGAGAGCATGCATGGCTGGCATCGTCGTCCTTTCAGAATACAGCCGATTCTAACGGAGCTTGATGTCCCTATCACTACGAGGTAGTGTCCACATGCCGTAACTACCGATAAGAGGGCTGAGAATGAACGATTTAGTTAGTGCTGGCAAATCGAGCGGCGGATTGGCGCAGGCTGAAGGCCCTCGTGCTGGACAGCGTCTCCGCACCGATTACAAAAAGGGGTGTACAACCTCGGCCTTGATGAATTTATCGAATGGTACGGCCAGCAGGCGCGGCCAGGATTGACAAAGGCCACTGTGAATGCCTGGCGTGGTGCGTTGGACGCCCGCAGGCTCGGCGCCGTTTCGATCAACGTACGGATCACGGCGGTGCGGGAACTAGCTCTCGACGCTACCGACAAAGGGCTGCTCGCGGGGGAGCTGGCGGCCGGCATCACGCGCGTGAACGGCACCAAATCCCAGGGGCGTTCGTATCGGCAACTGGCTGTCGCCCCAGCAGGCACGGGCGCTTCTCTAGCGGGAGTTTACTGAAAACCCGACCGTAGCCCGCCGGTCATTCTGCGGAACCCCTTCTTTGTCAGCCGAATAGTGCTCCCCTTCTCGATTAATTTTTGTATTACCCTATATAGAACATTTCTATAGCAAAATGTTCCC
>DATJKY010000004.1:0-9054 GCA_035490955.1 Terriglobia bacterium
TGGGTCTCTCCAAAAGCTCCGATACTTTCTATGTCGCCTTCACCGTGCCTTACATTATCACCAACCTGATTGGCGCTACGGGGCAGTTTTCTCTTGTACCCTTCTTCGCCGCGGTCGGCGCCCGGCGCCGATTACAGCAAACTCTTAAACTGGAGATCGGCGCCTGGCGTTCCGACGAAGATTTGTGGCGAGGCTTCAGTTATGCTGTCAACATAGTTTTCCTCGGGCTGGGCACGATTGCCGTGGTGGGCGCCGCGGCCGCCCCCTGGGTGGTTCGCGGCATCGCTCCTGGCCTCAGCTTGCCACAGATCGAACTCGCCTCCCAGTTCAGCCGGTGGCTTTTTCTCATCATCATTCCGGCCGGTGTCGCGGAGACCTTTCGGTCCTTCCTCCTCAGCCAACACCGTTTTGCACTGCCTTCCGCGGTTGGTCTCTTCCGCAACGTTACTGTGATCGCCTGCATTCTCCTCGGCTTTGGCCGGTACGGCGAGTACAGCATCGTTCTGGGGTATCTCGTTGGGTACTTTCTCCAGCTCGCTATCCTGGGAGTGCAGATCCTGGTTTTATTCCCCATCCGTTACTCTGTGACGTTAGTGGGCACAGGTGAGGCGTTTAGAAGATTGCGTGGCGCGGGCACGGCGCAGTTGGGGGCCGCAGGCCTTTGGCAGGGAGTGACGATTGTGGAGAGAATGATTGCCTCCTTTCTGCCCCCAGGAACGCTAACTGCTCTGAATTATGGGTTTAAGGTTATGTCGACACTGGCTGAGCTCCTGGCCGGGAGTGTTGGGACGGCCGCCTTGCCGGCGCTGTCGCGGGCGGTGGCCCGGCAAGCCCAGTCTGAGGAGAGCAAGATATTCCGGGACACGATCGAAATCAGCGTTATCCTCCTGGCGCCGGTTGTGGTCTTCTGCCTCCTGCTAGACCGCAACATCATCCGCCTCATCTTCGAGCGCGGCAATTTCACTCGAGACGCCACCTCCTTGATGTCGCTGGTGTTTTTCTATTACAGCCTCAGCCTTCTGCCCTTCGCGTTGGTCCGGCTACTGACATTCTGTCTCTTTGCACGGCAAGAGACACAGACTTTCATCCGGCTGTCGCTCTTTCAGTATGGAGTCACGATTGCGTTTGACCTTTTCTACGTCGGCGTGCTGGGGCTCGGGGCGAGAAGCATTCCCCTGGGGTTGCTGACTAGCTTGCTTGGGACCTGTATCCTGGTGTTTCACCGTAATGTGGCCGGTCTCCGGCACGCGCTCGACCGCAGCTTGTCGGTCTTCGCCCTCAAGATCCTGGGCGGGTGCGTGTTCGCTGCGTTGAGCGTGTGGGGCCTGCAGGTGTGGATCAAAGCACCACCGACGACCCTGGGCAACTTCATTTTTCTTTGCGTGCTGTGTGGCGCTGGCAGTGGGGTGTTCTTAGCAGTGCTGGCGGCGTCCCGAGCGATTCCCTTTGCCCAACTGGTGGGCGTCTGGCAAAGCGCGGAGGAAGCATGAGCCGCCTGACCGACGTTGCCTACTGGGAGGAAAACTGGTGGGTGGGGTCTCGTCCTCAGCGGTTGAGACTCTACCGTGACTTTGATTTCGAGACGGTGCGCCTTCTGCGGGACGCCGGTCGCCCAGGGGGTCATCTAAGGCATCGTCCGGAAAGGGCATTGCCCACCGCGCCCTCACGAGTGCTGGAGATCGGTGGCGGCGGGTCGCGCGTGCTTCCCTATCTAGGCCTCAAGTTTGGGTTCGAAGTCTGCGGTACCGACTTTTCCCTTAGCGGCTGCCGGCTGCTGCGCGCTAATCTGGCCCTGGTGGGCATTCCCGGCTCTGTGGTTTGCGAGGACCTCTTCCGGTCTTCGCTGCGCGGTGAATCCTTTGATTTAGTCTTCTCCTCCGGTCTAGTTGAACATTTCGAGGATACCCGCTCGGTTGTTAGGGAACATCTTCGGCTGCTCAAGGGCGGGGGGTGGTTGGTGCTGATCGTGCCGAACCTTCTCGGTTTGCAAGGGAAGATAATCGAGAAGTTAGCGCCAGCCTTGTGGAGAGTTCACAAGGCTCTCGGTCCCTCTGACCTGGCAGGGGTTCTGGCGTCTCTCGGCTTGGGAGAGATACGCGCCGGTTACTTAGGGTCTTTCTTCATCCACCTTGGGAGGAGCACAGAATGGTCGAGGCTGAAGGATTGGCCGGGTTGGCTGCGGCTGGGGCTTCACGAGTCTGTACGGGCATTCAACGGACTGGTCGGTTTGTTGTTTCGCCTGTCGCCTTTTCGGCCCCACTCGCGAACCTTCTCCCCGGCATGCTTTGCCATCGGCGTTAAACCGCTGGCGTAAGCCGCAAGATGGCATGGCCACAGCATCCCAGGTCTTCGCTTAAGCCAGGGGCCCGAAACTCGGGGTCCCGGATTCGGGATTCGGAATTTGGGATTCTTGATCCGCGCCTCGGCCAGCGAACCTCAAGCCGCGAGTCCCGAGTCCCGGGCGCAGGCCGAAGCCCTGTACACAACATCCTGAAGGGAGAAGGCGCTGAAATGTAGAGACTCCACTGACCGCCTTCGACGAGCACCCTCTGTCCCTGCCCCGACCGAGGGTTGTGGTCCAACGAAGCCCCGTCCGTCTCTACCGTGCTGGTTGAGATGCTTGCCCGCCAGAAGGCAAGCTGCTGATCGATGCCAGAGCCAGGCTCGCCGTGTCTCTCAGGACGTTGAGGCCTAGGACTATAGCCTGGCGACCTCAGGAGGGAGTAAGTGGACTAGCCAAGGACTCTCCCCTTGATATGCCGTAGGCATTCAGGGGTAGCGCTGAGTTCGCGCTTATTCGAACTCTGCCCTTCGGCTTCCCTCAGGGCCGTGAGCTTGCCGAACTGCGTTTCTTCGTTCCGACAACCCGGCTTGTCACTTCAGGAAAACGCATAATCGGGTGTATAAAGTGGTGTGGCCGGGGGTCGTCTTTAGAGCTGAGTCCCAACGGCTAACTTAACTAAGCTTTAGCTGACCTGAACCCGTATGATTGTGCTTCACGCTGCGCTGTGCAATAGGCGGCTCCTTCTGTGGGGTGAAACGCCCAGGGAGTCGCAAAAGAATCCTTTGCCCTCATATAGCGGTCTGAAGAAGGGTGCGGCTCTCGCCGCCGGCGGGCCTGCACCGCTCGACTACGACGCCGGGCCAGAGAAACTGCGAGAAGTCGCGGCGGACACAGGATTGGCACGGGCCCCACGCAAGACCGCATTCACCCAAGCTATTGCCTGGGTTCCGACGTTAAAAGGGATTCCCCTTGCCTCGAGCCCTCTCATCTCCGAAGCTCCCGTATCCTCTTCGCAGGGCGAAATTGCGCCCTGGGCCGTAACGGCGATTCCTCTTGACGTTGAGCAGGCACTCAACCTCCTGTACGGATGCGTCTGCAAACACGTCCTGAAACCAGGAGTGGTCGTGGGCGAAGACTTGGCCTATTGGACGGTGGCAATGCGTTTCGCTGGGGAGCTCGTGGCGCGGCAGCAGTTTCTCCCCGACGTTGTCAAAGAGGAAGAAGAGTTTCGAGCCCACTGGACACCAGTGATTAGCGGTCCCGATTCTGAGAGGCTGCGCAAGCTTGCCGATGCCATGCCGGAGGTCGCGCGAGCGCTGAACCTGGAGCCAGGCATTGCCCCAAGCGACGCGCGCCTGACGGTACTCTCCGGCTTCATCGCCCAAATAGTGGACTTCGCCGTGCGTGGCTCGAGGGAATCCCCGGCTCCTAGCGCGCAGACCGCTTCCCTGCGGCGCGCGAAGCGCCCCAGCTTCGATAACCTCCACGACCAGTGGTTGTTCGCCCTCCACTCCTCCGACGACAGGCTGAGGGGTGACGCCAAGCTGCTGGAGCAGCTTGCGAGCACGGTCCGCGACTGGCAGCGGCCAATATCGCTCCCTACCAGTGCTCCCTTCCGGCTCTGTTTCCGCCTTGAAGAACCGGAGGGAAACGACGAGGGCGCTCCGGGTGCTCCTGATGGTCAAGACGCGTGGCACGTTCACTACCTCCTGCAGGACATGGGTGATCCCAGCCTGCTGATTCCAGCTCAACAGGCCTGGAGCGTCGATGAAAGCGAAGCGCTTCCTCTGAAGCGTCGCGGTTTCAATGTGCGTGAGTATCTGTTGCTATCGCTCGGTCAGGCTTCAGGGATCTGCCCACGCATCGAGGCTAGCCTCCAGAATGCCGCGCCGGAAGGCTACAAACTCGATGTGACCGGCGCACACGAATTTCTCACCGAAAAGGCAGCGGTTCTTGAGCAGACCGGCTTCGGTGTGATGTTACCGGCATGGTGGTCTCGCAAAGGTACCAAGCTCCGCCTGACCGCTCGCGCCCATGTCAAGAGTCCAACGATGCAAGGCGGTGGTCTCTCGCTCGGCGAGCTTGTGCAGTTTGAATGGCAGGTGGCTTTGGGCAAGGAAAAACTGACACTGCAGGAGTTGACGGCTCTAGCGGATCTCAAAGCGCCCCTGGTCAAGGTGCGCGGTCAATGGGTACAGATGAACGCTGAAGAGATCCAGGCCGCTCTTCATTTCTGGCAGCAGAAATCGTCCGGCTCCGCCACCGCGCGTGAGATTGTCCAGATGGCCCTAGGCGGCCACGTGGCAGGTCGAGTTCCGGGTTCGATCGACTTGCAAGGTGTCACCGCTACAGGTTGGGTGGGCAGCCTGTTGAAGCAATTGGAAGGACGATCCGCCTTTGAAGAGCTGCCTGCGCCGCAGGAGTTTCAGGGAAGCTTGCGTCCCTACCAGGTGCGGGGTTACTCGTGGCTCTGCTTCTTGCGCGACTGGGGCCTGGGAGCGTGCCTGGCTGACGATATGGGACTGGGGAAGACGGTACAGGCCCTGGCGCTAATTCAGCGCGACCGCCGGTCGGGGGAGAAACACCCTGTGCTGCTCATCTGCCCGATGTCCGTGGTTGGAAACTGGCAAAAGGAGGCGGCGCGCTTCACTCCTGACCTTCCCGTGATGGTCCACCACGGCGTCGGAAGAGCGAAAGGAGACAGCTTTCGCCAGGAAGCGGAGAAACAGGCCCTGGTCATTTCCAGCTACGCGCTGCTGCAGCGGGACTTCGAGATCCTGAAGGATGTGGCCTGGTCCGGTGTCATTCTCGACGAGGCACAGAACGTCAAGAACCCGGAAACCAAGCAGGCCCGAGCCGCGCGCGGTCTGCAGGGTGGCTATCGAGTCGCTCTGACCGGCACACCGGTGGAGAATAACGTCGGAGATCTTTGGTCGATCATGGAGTTCCTCAACCCGGGTTTCCTGGGAACGCAGAACGACTTCAAGCAGGAGTTCTTCGTTCCCATCCAGGCTAACCGCGATCCGGAGGCGGTGAAGCGCCTGAATCGTGTTACCGGCCCCTTTATTCTGCGACGACTGAAGACGGACAAGTCCATTATCGCCGACCTGCCGGATAAAATGGAAATGAAGGTCTTTTGCACGCTAACCAAGGAACAAGCCTCGCTCTACGCCGCGGTGGTGAAGGAAGCCACCGAAGCGCTGCAGTTAGCCGAGGGTATCCAACGCAAAGGTATGGTGCTCGCGACGCTGTCGAAACTGAAACAGGTGTGCAACCATCCGGCACACTTCCTTGGAGACAACTCGCCCATCCCGGGTCGGTCAGGAAAGCTGGCCCGCCTGACGGAAATGCTGGAGGAGGTTCTCGAAGTAGGAGACCGGGCGCTCATCTTCTCGCAATTCTCGGAAATGGGCGAGATTTTGCGGAGACACTTACAGGAAACATTCGGGCGAGAAGTGCCTTTTCTTCACGGCGGAGTGCCAAAGGCACAGCGCGACCGCATGGTGGAACGCTTCCAAGGGGAAAATGATGGCCCGCAACTTTTCATCCTGTCGCTCAAAGCCGGAGGAACCGGGTTGAACTTGACGTCGGCTAATCACGTTTTCCACTTCGACCGTTGGTGGAACCCCGCCGTCGAAAACCAGGCGACTGACCGGACCTTCCGTATCGGTCAGACCCGGAACGTCCAGGTCCGCAAGTTTCTCTGTGTGGGTACGCTGGAGGAAAAGATTGACGAGATGATCGAGCGTAAGAAGGAAGTGGCGGCAGGCGTGGTCGGCACCGGCGAGGGCTGGCTTACCGAGCTTTCCACGGCCGAGCTGAAGGAAATCTTCGCGCTGCGAAAAGAAGCGGTGGAGGAGTAGCATGCGCCATTGGGATAACTACTACCGTTACTTTCCCCCATCAATTCCTCGGGAGGCCAAGGGCGGCATTCGGGCGCAGTCAAAACGGGGTTCCTTCGGGCAAAGCTGGTGGGCTCGACGCTGGATCGCCGTGCTTGAGGGGTTCCATATCGGCGCCCGGTTGAATCGCGGGCGCTCCTACGCCCGCCGGGGACAGGTGTTGTCGATTTCGATCGAGAAGGGCTTGGTCAGGGCGGAGGTTCAAGGGTCGCGGCCCAAGCCTTATGAGGTCGCGATCCAAGTGAAGAGGCTTACGACCCAATCCTGGAACATGGTCGCAAAAGCCCTTTCCCAGCAAGCTATCTTCGCCGCCAAGCTGCTTTCGGGCGAGATGCCACAAGACATCGAGAAGGTCTTTGAACAGGTGGGATTGACGCTTTTTCCGGAGAAGCTTCACGACTTGGTGACGGACTGCTCCTGTCCCGACTGGTCGAATCCATGCAAACATACCGCTGCCGTCTTCTATCTGCTCGGGGAAGAATTCGACCGCGACCCTTTTCTGATTTTCAAGATGCGCGGCAGGAGCAGGGAGGAGTTAATCGCGCCCTTAGGCTCAACCAAAGGAGAGACTGGCAGAATCAAGGCGAGAAAAGCCACGTCCACCTCGCCAGTGCATCAGGCAGCCACACCGTCTGAGCCTCTGAGTCCTGACGCAAACCGATTCTGGGCAGCGAGGAGAGTCTCCGACGACTTCTACAGTGAGGTACGGACTCCACCCCTGGCCGCGGCCTTGCCCAAGCGCCTCGGCAGTTTTCCTTTCTGGCGAGGAAAGGTGCGATTCCTGGAAGCTATCGAGCCTGTTTACGCCAAGACTTCTGAGGATGGGATGCGTCTGTTGCTTGGGGAGGCGGAGACAGAAGTAGTGGACGGAGATGAGGGAGCGGACACAACGGAGCAATAAGACCGGCCGATGCGCTTCTATCTGTCTGCAGCTTAAACGTAACTTCGGGCGGATGCCGCTCGCTTCATCGGGAGAGGTTAGTCCCCTATGGGGTCGGAAACGTGAATTCTGTTCTCGTTTTCGCAACGGGCATCGTAGGGACGACCCTTGTGGTCGCCCAGGGCAGGCACAAGGCCTCCCCTGCAGGGCGCACGCACAGGTTTTGAAGCTGCGTGCGCAGGAGTAATATCTGTAGGGGGAAGACGATGGGGCAGCATTCAAAAGGTACACGGAGGAATCACTCATGGGACGCGTGGTACGCTGTGCTTTGATCCAGGCTCGATGCGAATGGTCGCCCGAGAAATACACGCTGGACAAGATCAGACAGGAGATGATTAAGAAGCACGAAGGGCTGATCGCGGCGGCGGCGCGGAAACGAGCCCAGATTGTCTGCCTTCAGGAGCTGTTCTACGGGCCGTATTTTTGCGCCGAGCAGGATATCCGCTGGTATAAGCTTACCGAGCCGGTCCCTGGAGGCCCCGCCATCGAATGGGCAACTAAGCTGGCTAAGCGGTACAAAATGGCTCTGGTCATTCCGGTGTACGAATCGGAGCAGGTGGGCGTGTATTACAATACCGCTGGCGTGATTGATGCCGACGGCCGCTATCTCGGCAAGTACCGTAAGCACCATATCCCGCACTGCCATCCAGGTTTCTGGGAGAAGTTCTATTTCACGCCCGGCAATCTTGGGTATCCCACCTTTCACACCCGCTTTGCTAAGATCGGGGTTTACATCTGCTACGACCGGCACTTCCCGGAAGGCGCGCGCCTGCTCGGTTTGAACGGAGCAGAGGTGGTTTTCAATCCTTCAGCCACTGTGGCCGGGCTTTCCGAATATCTATGGGAGCTTGAGCAACCGGCGCACGCGGTCGCTAACGGCTATTTTGTTGGCGCCATTAATCGTGTGGGGCACGAGCCACCCTGGGATATCGGGGAGTTTTACGGAAAGAGTTACTTTTGCGACCCGCGCGGCAAGATCATCGCTCAGGCCAGCCGCGACAAGGACGAGGTGCTGGTAGCCGATCTCGATTTGGAGATGATTGAACAGGTACGTGCCACCTGGCAGTTTTATAGGGATCGGCGCCCGGAGACTTACGAGGCGCTAGCTCGCGCGTAGTGTGCTCGGCGCGGGGCGGATGACCACGGAAGTGGATTTGCACATTTCGACGTAGCGCGGGCAGCCCGCCCCAGCGGTCGGGGTCTCGCCCGCTGTGGCGAGGGCATCCTGCCCACGCTAGCGCGTTCCGATAATGGCGGAAAGGGCGCCGGAACGGCATGGGCAGAGGAGCAGACATGGACGTGGAGAGGACAATCGAATTCCTTATGGACCACCAGGCTCAGGCCGAGGTCCGGATGGAGCGTTTGGAGCGTGCTGTCTCCCAGACCAACCGTAGCCTGAATCAACTGGTGCGCTACGGGGTTTCGCTTCGCGGCGACGTGCGCCGGCACGACGAAGCCATAATCCGACTGGACAAGGCCATGGCCCACCTGGCCGAGGTTCACGCCGAGACCGACGGGAAGCTGAACGCCCTGATCGGCCTGGTGGATAAAACCATTCGGAGGAATGGAAGATGAAGGGTCATACCGAAGGGCCTGCGTTGCCGTCTTCCTGCTGGCCTGTAATCGCAACTTGGGCTGCATGCGTGTAGACGCGGCGAACGAGTAATAATGGATGTCGAGAAGACAATCGAATTCCTCGTGGACCACCAAGCCCAGGCCGAGGTCCGGATGGAACGCCTGGAACGCGCCGTCTCCCAACTCGTGCGCTACGGGGTTTCGCTTCGCAGCGACGTGCGCCGGCACGACGAAGCCATAATCCGACTGGACAAGGCCATGGCCCACCTGGCCGAGGTTCACGCCGAGACCGACGGGAGGCTCAACGCCCTGATAGACTTGGTGGACAAGACCATTCGCAGGAACGGAAGATG
>DATJKY010000005.1:0-12370 GCA_035490955.1 Terriglobia bacterium
AGCTGCTCCGCGTAGAGAGCCCAGCCTTCAGTATAGGCGGTGAACCCGAGGCCAATGAGGCGGAACTTGGGCACGTCTGTGAGCTGCTGCTGTACGGATATCTGCATGTGGTGGCCTGGAACGCCTTCGTGGTATGCAGTAGCCTCGTCGTTAATCAATGAGCGCTCAGCAAAATTGGAGGTGGCGACAACGACGCGGCCGGGTCGCTTGCCATCCGGAGTGCCAGGGACATAGTGAGTTGCAGCCGCAGACTGAAAAGGGGGGATAGCCTCGACAGTTACCGCTGACTTGGGAAGCAGAGTGAAGAGCTCGGCTAGTTTGGGCTGCATCTGAGCGATGTAGTGGCGAAAATTGTCGAGAATCTGCTCCGTAGAGGTTGGGGTGTATTTAGGATTGTTCTTGAGGGACGCCCGAAAAGAAGCGAGGTCAGCGAAACCCGCTCTTTTCGCAACAAGCTCCATCTCGGCCTGGATACGTTCCATTTCACGGAGACCGAGTTGGTGGATCTCGTCCGGGGCCATGTGGGTGGTGGTGCGGGCATAGATGTCGTTCTGATAGCGCTTCTCGCCGCCGGCAAGAGACGTCACGGCGAGGGCTATGCGGCCGTGCGGGGCATATTCCGTGCGAAGGAAGGTAGCGAAGCTCTGGTAGGCGGGTACGACATCGGTTTCAATGGCGGCCGTGATCTGCTGCGTGAGACGGTTCTGCTCTTCGGCGGAAATGCTGGCGGGATACTTCTTCGTCGGTATCAGGAAAGGATCAGCATCGATGATCCCCTGGCATTGAACGGGGAGCTTTTCGAGCAGGAAACGCACGGGCATGAGGTTATCCTTCATGCCGGCGCGCAGGACTTCTGTGGTCTCGCTGAGGACGCGGGGGATCTGGTGAAGGCGGGCGATGTAGTCTTCGTAGTGCTTCACGGAGTCGAGCGGAACGGCCAGTGGTAGATCGGCGAGACTGGTGTGGATGCCACCAGCCTGGTTGACCGGCATCTCATATTCTTTCAGGTCAAAGTCGGCGAGGCGCTGTTGGAGGACACGGATCAGGAGGTCGTGGGAGAGCTGATCCTGGTCGGAGAAGCCAGTGGTCGAGATGGCCTGAAGGCGGCGGAGGAACATCTGGTCGATTTCGTGGCGCTGGGCGATGGCGCGGAGTGAATAATCGCTAAGCTTGTCATTGTAACGATAGTCGCCGAACGCAGTTGCGCGCTGGGGGAAATTGCGGAGGTCAGACTCGTACTGTTCCTCGAATAGGGCGTTCTGCGCCGCGAGGCGGTCGGCAACGGGTTGGAGGCCCTGGGCACCTGCAGAACCCGCCAGAGCGGCGATGAAGAAGAGGCCTTGGTAATGCCGCATCGGCGTGATCCTAGCATAGGTAGGAAGTTCGTTGCATCCACCAGTAGGCCCGAATTCGATAACTCCGTTCGTCTCCATATCCTCTAAGCCTTCGGGATCGAAAGCACCGAGTCGCCCCTCAACCACGCGCGGATCGATTTCGATTGATCGCGCCACGCCGGGCAATGCTGGTATACTCTCGCAGGGAAAAACGGAGGGTTGCCTATGTCGCCGAACTCACAGCCGGAGGTGCTGGTTCGCACCGCCACGCCGGATGATAGCTCCGTCTGCAGTCAAATCTGCTACGAAGCCTTCTCCCAAATCAATGCGAAACACGGTCTTCCTTCCGATTTTCCCGGAGTGGAGGCCACCACCAGCTTGCTCTCGATGATGTTTTCCAGTTCTGACTTTTACTGCGTGGTGGCGGAAACTGGGGGCCGCATCGTGGGAAGCAATTGCCTCGACGAGCGTTCCGTGATTGCTGGCATTGGCCCGATTACCATCGATCCCAGCGCACAAAACCTCGGCATCGGCCGGAAGCTGATGCAGGCGGCGATGAATCGGGCCAACGAGCGCCGCGCCGCAGGAATGCGGCTGGTACAGGCCGCATTCCACAATCGCTCGCTCTCGCTTTACGCCAGCCTCGGCTTCGACGTCCGTGAGCCCCTTTCCTGCATCCAAGGACAGCCCCTCGAACGGAATGTTCCAGGATGTGTGGTAAGGCCGGCGCAATCCCGCGATTTGGACGCCTGCAACCTGCTGTCCCGGCGGGTGCATGGATTCGATCGAGGCACCGAACTGGCACAAGCCATCCAGCAGAACACCGCCATCGTCGTGGAACGCGCCGGCCGCATTACGGGATATACCACGGCCTTGGCCTTTTTCGGCCATGCAACGGCGGAGAGCAACGAGGACATGCAATCGCTGATCGTCTCGGCGGCATCCTTCGGTGGTCCCGGAATTCTAGTGCCGTCGCGGAACAGCGCTCTGCTACGCTGGTGCCTCGCCAATGGTCTGAGAGTCGTCCAGCCGATGACGTTAATGAGCAGCGGGCTTTATAACGAGCCGGCCGGTGCATGGCTACCTTCGATCTTGTTTTGACCAGATGAAGGCGCTGGCTCCTTCCCGACGTGCCGATTGCTTCTCTCGAAGCAACGTTGCGATCGACTCCGCGTTCCGCTATTCGGTGGGTGGCGGTGCATGTCCGATGAATCCGCCGGCCCATTTCAGAAAATGCTTCATGTTGGGCCCGTCGGTGTGTCCGCCGTCGTGCTGGCGCCAGGCAAGCCGCCCGTCGAGCAGGCTGATATTCACCCCCGGCATCTTGGCGGTGTGGTAGTCCTCGGAGATGCCCAGCCCTTTTGCCCCGAGCAGGATGAATACAGGGCTCGCGGCCGCCGCCGCCATGAAGCTTCCCTGCTGGTCGAGCCACTTGGCGTCACCTTTCTCCGGCAATCCGTAACTGATGAAAGTCAAGCGCGGCGCACACAGGGCGATGAGTTCGTGGGAGTCTACCGGCAGGTCGGCTGCATTCTTGCCACCGAAAGCCGCGTCCGACGCCCCATACTTCATGAAGTTGCCAGCCATCCAGTAGTATTCGCCGCCGGTGAGATTCTCCACAGCTTCGCCAAAATTACGGCGTAAGAGGGTGGCGCCACCTTTGCCGGAGGAACCCACAAGGACCATGGCAAAGCGCTCGTCAAAGGCCATGGTGACAAGCGCCGCCTTTCCAAAGCGTGAGACGCCCTCGATGCCAACGTGCTTCGCATCCACCGCCGGGTCGGTTTCCAGATAGTCGAGTCCGCGTGCAGCACCCCAGGCCCAGGCGCGTAACGCCCCCCAGTCGTCGGGCTTGCGAGGCTGGCCCTTGTTGACGAGCCCGATGATGCCCCTTGTGAGTCCGGTCCCGTCATCGGCCTGGATGGTGGCGGGATCGATGGTCGCAAAACCCCAACCATCCGCGATGATTTGCCAGGTCGAGGGCGGGTCGCCGTCGGCGTTAAACTGCGGCATTTGGAAGGGCGGTGGAGTCTCCAGCACATAGGCGGGATGCTGCTCGAAAACCTCGCGCAGCGAAGGATCCTGCCGGACCAGCAGGGCCTTCAGCGCCGCGTTGATGCGCTCCAACTCGCCAGCCGACGGCTGGTTAGGCGCGGGAAAACCGCTGTGGCCGAACATCATCAGGACCGGCACGGGCCCCTTCGCATTCGCCGGCGTCACCAGAGTCATCCGGATATTCACGTCAATGAGAGGGTAGGCCGAATTGTCCACGTGGCCGATCACTTCTTTGGCCGTGACGGGATTGAAACCGATCTTCTCTTTGTCCGTTGCCGAGACCGACCACGTCACCTTCGGCACGTTCGCCGGCACGCGGCCGTAAACCTCGCGCTCGAAGTCTTCGACGATCTGGGGACGCCGCTCGTGCCACCACATTTCCGGCGTCGTCACCTTTTCGCCGTTCTCGAGCGTCAGTGGATCGGGCAGGTTCGGAAACGGATTGGCCTTCGATTCATCGTAGTTAGCGTGATTTGGCGCTTTCTCGTCGCCGCTGGGACCTGGACGCAGTGCCTTGATTCCAAGCTGCTCGATCATGTTCTGATGATCCTGCTCGGCCGTGAAACTGACGGGGTGAGGTGCGGACTGCAACGAGCCGAGGCCAGTCTGGCCGAACAGTAGGGACAATGCGCTGCCAATCCAAACCACAAGAAGCTGCGAAAAAATCGCCGCCATGGTCAATGCGGCTTTGCCGCCCCGACTTGTGGAAAGCCTCCGGCTTTCCGAGAAGTTTGCCAAAGCCTTGTTTTTGTAAAGGCTCCGGTGCCGGATCGACGGAAAGGCGGAGCCTTTCTCCCGAGACCCCGTTGGGACGGGGCGCAAGCCGGGCGGCGGAGCCGCAAGCTGCAACTCGATTTTCTCACCGCTTATCGTGCGCGGGACCCGCGTCGGCTGCATGAACCTCATTGAATCCTCCAGAATGCCAGGACCGCGGTTAAGGGTTGAAATCCGCGAGGCGAACAGCGTCAGCCATGGCGCGATATCCCGCGGGCGAAGGATGAAGATGATCACCTGAGTCGTACGCCGGCCGAAGCACCTCGGGTTGTCGCGGGTCGCGAACCGCCTTGTCAAAATCAATGACGGCATCAAAATGGCCTGGCACCCGAATCCATTGATTCACGGCTACCCGATCAGCTTCGTTTATGGGCCCGGGATTGTAGTAAGTGGACCCGGTGAACGGCGTAAGCGTCCCGCCGAAGACGCGAATGCCATGAGCGTGCGCGCGTAGCACCATCTGCTCGTAGGCGCCAATGATGCTGCGCACAAGACTGTCATGCGCGGCTTGCACCATGCTGCCATCCAGACCGAAGGTGCCGATATCATTGATTCCTTCCTGAACGATCAGGTAGCGAACGCCGGCCACGGCCAGCACGTCGCGATCGAAGCGTGCCAGGGCGTTCGGTCCGAGGCCGTCAAGCAGCAGGCGGTTCCCGCCGATCCCCTCGTTCAGCACGCCGAGGTAACGCGCGGGCAGCGCGGCGTGCAATCGGCGCGCAAGATCGTCAGGCCAGCGGTCGTTGCCGTTGGTTGTGGAGCCGTGCCCGTCGGTGATCGAATCGCCAAGCGTGACGATGGCGGTGGCGCCGGGCGGCGCCCTCACGTCCACTCCGGCGATGTTGAACCAGTGCTCGAATGTCATCGCGCCCGGCAGGTCCACGTCAGCCACATGGTCGCCGTGCACGAGGTAAGAAGTCGAGCGCGATCCGGGGTGACCGGTCTCGACCTCCGGCGGCTGGTCGACGTGGAACGTGATGGCGAGATCGGACTGCGCCGCCACCGCGAATGCAATGGGATCAGAAATATATTCGGCGCCGGCGGGGATGGTGACTCCCGGACGGCCGGAAAAGGTCAGCGACCGGTCTGTCGAGGGGTCGATTCGGGGTAAAGCCGCCGAGGTCGGCCGGGCGATGTGCACCGACGTGAAACCGAGGGGTGCCGTCCCGAACGCGTTGGACATGTGCACACGGAGAGCCTCTCCACCGATCGAAAGGTGCACCACTTGACGCAGGGTGGCGTCGCGTAGATCGCCAGGCGCCAACGAGTTGCCCGCCTCCGGAACTTGCTCGGCGGTCGCCCATGATCCCACCCAGTTTGGCCCAGCCAGTGAGGGGATGGCCAGGACTCCCTGAGCGCAAAATGCCAGCCCCAAACCAATCCGCAATATTCCTCGCTGCCGCATGCTGGAATGTTCCCTTCCTGCCAGGAACCACCAAAGAGGGACGTCGACTTGGGTTCCTTCACCACGGCCGTCTACACAGACCGACGGCTCGTTGGAAGCCACAATCCACGTCACCGTTTGGCGGCGCCTCGGCCTTGAAAGGGCCGCACAACGTAGCGTCCCGACAAGTCGGGACGGGTACCGCACCCTCGCCCCTGGTCCCAACCCTGAAATTAGGAATTGCCACGCTTTCGCAAAACCATGGACAATCCGCCCCTTGGCCTCAGCGACAAATGTGTTAACGGTTCAGGATCCCGGTCTCCCGGACGAAGGGAAAATTCAAATCGCCGCAGAAGACACGCTGCCACAAGAGTCATCTCCGTCAATGCGAACTGCGCACCGATGCAAGCCCTCGGACCTGCCCCGAAGGGAAAATATGCAAATGGCGACACCTTTCCTTCCTTCTCACCCAGAAAACGCTCAGGATCGAACCGCTCCGGTTCGGGAAACCACCGCTGATCTCGATGGGTGACATAGCAAAAGGCATAGACTATGCTGCCCCTTGGAATTTCGTATCCTCCCAACTCAATTTGCTGCTTGGCTTCTCTGGCAAAGATTCCAATCGCGGGTGGGTAGAGCCGGAGCGTTTCCTTGATAACGGAGCTTAGATAAGGAAGCTTCGCTACGTCTGCAAAACCCGGGGAATTCTTTTGCAGAACACTCTCTAATTCGTTATGGGCCCTTTCTTGTACTTCTGGATGCTTGCCCATGATGTACCAGAGCCACGTAAGCCCCGCGGCCGTTGTATCGTGGCCTGCTAAGAACAGTACCATCGCTTCATCTCTGGCTTGTTCATCGGTCATCCGAGCCTTCGAGTCTTCCGAATCAACAGCATGAAGAAGCATCGATAGGAGGTCTCCTCGGTCTTCACCCGTTTTTCGGCGCTCAGCAATGACTCGCCGGATGATGGAGTCGATGTAATTCATTGCCCACTTCTTTGCTCGAATCCGTGGAAGAGGAGTCCAGCGAGGCAAGTGAATAACCTCGCCCATTTCCCGAACTGCAGTTTCAGAGAGTATTGCAACAGCCTTTCGCAAATTGTGAGTTTCCGCAGTCAGGTCGGCGTCGAAAAACGTCTTCGCAATGATTTCAAGCGTCAGGCCCGTCATCGCTTCTTCAACATCGATCACGCTTAGGTCAGCCAGCCCCTCCCATACTTGAGCGATGCTCTCCGACTTGTGAACCATCGCATCAGCATAGCCAGCCAAGCGCTTCAGCTGGAAAGCAGGTTGGACTAAACGCCGTTGACGTGCCCAGAATTCTCCTTCGCTCAACACCAGGCCGTTTCCGTCCCACTGCTGAAGAACGCGTACCTGTAGCCGGAATTTGGGAAGCAGTTTCGAATTGTCCGCCAGAATTTCCCTGATTTGATCTGGATGGAAAAAAAAGAAGGCGCGGTACGGCCCCATTCGCGAGTACACGATATCTCCGTAGTTCTTGTGAAGCTCCATCAGAAAGGGCAGAGGGGCGGCACGAAATCTCTGGACAAGCTTGAGTCCTAGCAGATGCCTTGGACCCGGCGGCCTTTTTGCGGCTGGCAGATTAGTCATCGTAGGTGAATAGGGGAAACGACGGTATCATCGACTGTTTTCTCGCCTTTTGGCTCGCCCGAGATAGCGTCGGCATTTCGGCGAAAGCACGCATGTCGTGCGCAGGTACGATGATCAGCTCGGGCAGGCGTTCCTTGATCGCTATCATGCGCAGCAGGTTTTCACGCGTGCCCTCCGCATCCGAATCGGAGTTGCGGGTTATCCAAGGTCGCTCCTCGCGAAGCGAAATTCCTTCCAGCTGCCATACGAGGTCGCCAACAAAGGCGTAGCGCGTTCCGTTGTGCAGCGTCACGAATATAATCACGCTGCCGGGGGTGTGACCTGGCGCGGGTACAACTACGATCGAGCCATCACCTTAGACGTCGTGGCTTTCAGAAAATCCGAGGCACGGGCCCCCTTCGAACCCATACTCCTCATACCGTATGCCGGGAAAAGGTTTGCCAAATTGCCAGTTCCCGCCTTTCCTGATGAACTCGCGTTCCTGCGGTGTCACCCACACAGGCACGCCTGGAAAGTCGGGCAGGCCGCTGACGTGGTCCCAATGCGCATGGGTCAGAAGAATGGCACGTAGCGATTTCTGGTCGTAGGCAGCAGCCCTTAGCTGGTCTGCGGCGGGCTGCCACAGACTATAGAACGTGATAGCACGGAACATCAAGGGCATGGTGACAAACTGCTCGGCGATGTTACGGCCAAAACCGGTATCGATGAGCAGGTCGCCCTCGGGGTGCTTCACCAAGGCTCCGGCCATCGAAAACTCGCGCCGCTCGAACAACGAGCCCCCCGATAACCGTAGGCCGCAACTGCATGGTGCACGCCGGTCACCAAAGCGAACAAGGCCATCTCCATTGGTGGTGTGGCTGAGGGCAGCGGCCCCATGTAGGGTTTTGGCTTCGGCAAAGGTGACGCCGAAAATGTGCGCAGGAATAGCGCCAGCGGTACAAGAACCGCCGCTGCCGCAGCCGCGATATAAATGCTCTTGTTTTTCATTGTTTGTCTCCTTTTCGCTAGAGAGGAAAAGGCAACAGGTGCCCAGAGCAACTACTCACCGACAGGCTGCTGAAGGTCCGCAACCAGATCGGTTTGAGGGGCTCCAGCCTGGTCGATTGGAGCCAGTCCTGCATGGTCTCAATCGGCCACGTGCCGGATTCGCTCACCATGGCGAAGTAGAAATCGAATCGTTTCTTCCTTCTCGCTTGCTACTCTGATGATCTCCTAACCACAAAAGTCAGATTATCAAACGGCTGAGAGGATGAATGAGTAATTTCCTGTCGCCTTTATGAACCTCCTCTTCTTAGGCGCGATGAGCGCCCCGCATGTAGCCTCTATTTGGTGGTCGTGGTCGAATACACCGTAGTCGATTTCAGGGGATGGGCTTATAATCAGAACTAGGTATAGCGCTTGCGCCTGGCGCGCGATTGGGGCCCCATTCGGCGGCTTGGCCCATGGGTCCGGGTGGCATGGGTGCAGTAAGCCGTTGGAGCGGCGTTCCGAGCCCTAAATCCTAAGCGGAGGTAGAGGACCATCGTGCTGGCCTCGGGTAGAAAACTCGGTCCCTATGAAATCCTCGCACCCCTCGGTGCGGGCGGCATGGGTGAGGTTTACCGTGCTCGCGACACCCGTCTGGACCGGACCGTGGCCATCAAGGTGCTGCCGGCGGAACTCTCTGCCAACGTTGAGCGGCGCCAACGCTTCGAGCGCGAAGCCCGAATCATCTCGAGCTTGAACCATCCCCACATCTGTGCCCTCTACGACATCGGGCACCAGGAGGGCGTCGACTACCTCGTCCTCGAGTACCTGAAAGGTGAGGCGCTCTCCAGCCGACTGGAACGGGGACCGATGCCGCCTGAGCAGGTGCTCCGATACGGGATTGAGATTACTGACGCTCTGGATAAGGCGCACCGGCAGGGCGTGACCCATCGCGACTTGAAGCCGGGAAACATCATGCTGACCAGGCACGGGGCAAAGCTGCTTGACTTCGGTCTCGCCAAGGTGTTGCCCCAACCGGCAGCACTCCAACAGCCGGGCTCGTCGCCGGCCGCGCCCACCGCGAGCCTGGAGCTAACGGCTGAAGGTACCCTGGTTGGTACGTTCCACTACATGGCGCCCGAGCAATTCGAGAGCAGGGAAGCCGACGCGCGCTCAGACATCTTTGCCTTGGGAGCGGTCCTCTACGAGATGACGACTGGACGCAGAGCTTTCGAAGGCAAGACGGCGGCCAGTGTGATGGCCGCCATCTTGGAACGGGAGCCGGAGCCGATCACGGCGACCCAGCCGCTGGCGCCTCCTTTCCTGGACCGTTTGGTGAAAACTTGCCTTGCCAAGGACCCGGAGGAGCGCTGGCAGACAGCGCACGACGTGAAACTGCAGCTTCAGTGGATTGCTGAAGGCGGCTCGCAAGCGGGCCCCGTACCGTCCGGTACAGAGGCGGGCGTCGCGGCGCCGGTCACAGTAGGGCCGAGCGGCGCTCGGTATCGGACGAGCCGTGAGTACGTCGGTTGGGCGGCAGCGGCCGTGGCCTTAGTCGCTGCGTTGCTCCTGGCCGTTGTCTATTTCCGTCGCCCACCATCGCAGGCGGCCCACTTGCTGCGATCGTCCCTTCTGCCGCCGGCTAACTTCTCCTACGTGCCTTACAACTTCGCTCTCTCTGCAGACGGCACGCGCCTGGCCTTTGTCGCCGTGGGTCCAGATGGCAAGAACACGCTGTGGGTGCGAGCTCTTTCCGCCCCCGGGGCGCAACAGCTCAACGGCACCGAAAGCGCGGTGTTTCCTTTCTGGTCGCCGGACAGCGGGCGCATCGGCTTCTTTGCTGAGGGCAAGCTAAAGACAGTGGACATCACAGGCGGTGCGGTTGAAATTCTCTGTGAAGCTCCGATAGGCCGCGGCGGCACCTGGAACCGCGACGGTACCGTTCTCTTCGCGCCGTCCATCGCCGGGCCGCTTTACCGCGTCTCGGCCAGTGGCGGTGTCCCCACGCCGGTTACCAGGATCCCTCGCCCAAGCAGCGCCCAGGGCCACCGCTGGCCTTTCTTTCTTCCTGACAGCAAGCACTTCCTTTACTTCGTGGACTGGAGCGCTCCCGAAGACCCGCAGCGCAACGGCATTTACGTGGGTTCGCTGGACGGGGGGGAGCCTAAGCTGATTTCCTTAGAGCTCTCGGGAACCGTGGCGTATGCCTCCGGCAATCTGCTCTATGTCCGCAACGGCAGCCTGATGGCACAGCCCTTCAACCTCGACCGGCTGGAGACGACCGGCCCTCCCGCAGCGATCGCTCAACAGGAAGTGGAGAAGGACCCGAACTTTTCGCAATCGGGGTTTTCGGCCTCGGAAAATGGCGTGTTGATCTTCCAATCTGCGGTCGATTCGCCGGCTCGACTGGTGTGGTTTGACTCGAGCGGCAAAGAGCTGCAGCACATCTCTGAGGTCGGCTACAGCTTTCCAAACCTCTCCCCCGACGGGCGTTACCTTGCCGTCGCGTCCGACGACGAGCACAACGGCAGGCACTATCTCCGCGTCTATGACTTGGAGCGCGGCGTCAGCACTCGCCTTGGCGATGCGATAATTCAAGAAACGCCAACCTGGTCGCATGACGGCAAGCGAATCACTTACCCAACTGTTAGGGATGGAACCTACTACTTGGAAGAAATCAGCGCCGACGGCTCTGGCCCGTCAAGGGTCCTGCTGAAGGGCGCCAGGATGACCCCCAACGGCTGGTCACTAGATGGCCGTTTGGTCTTCATGGATTTTGCGAAAGGCCGTTCTCACTTGGCGGTGTACTCTGCCGACGACCATCGGGTCACGGAATTCTCAGCGGCCGGGGCAGAAGGCCAATTCTCCCAGGATGGAAAGTGGATCGCTTACACCGGGACGGGAGGCCACTCGGCCCGGGACATCTTCGTGCAGCCCTTCCCGGGCTCCGGCGGGCGCATTCCAATCTCCAGCGAAGGCGGCGCTCAGCCCCGTTGGGGCCGCGACGGCAGGCAGATCTTCTACATAGCTCCCGACAGGAAGTTGATGGCGGTCCAATTCGACCCAAAGAAGGGGTCCGCCGGCGCGCCGCGCGTGCTTTTCCAGACGCGCATTATCGCCCCCAACTTCACCATGTTCCAATACGATGTCTCGCCTGATGGCCGCTTCTTGATCAACTCGTTCCCCTCCAACTACTCTTCTCCTCTTACCCTGCTCACCGGGTGGACCGCTCTCCTGAAGGGACGGTAATCTCTGGAGAGGCGTTACCGACTGAGTCCGAGCGGAGAACCACGAAGCCGCGTAGATTCGTGTGTGGACCACCATGAGGTCCTCATCCGCTCAGATTTCCGCTATCAGTTCCGGCAAGAAAGCCGACACCAGCTTGACGAGCCTCACGACTGACACGCGGCGCCTGTTGAAACGCACGTATTCGCGCTTGCACATATTCTGGAATTTGGATCTGAACAACCAGTTGGGGTGTGTCGGATCAGCACATTGGATTGATCGACCGCTGAAGTGACGTGGGTTACTCGTATCTCAGCGCGACCATGGGATCGACTTTGTTTGCCCGTCGGGCAGGAATGTACGCAGCGAGCGCCGCCACCCCGCCCAATGTCACCGAGACGATGGCGAACGTCAGCGGGTCCGTTGGCCTCACCCCGTAGAGCAGGCTTTCTAGTAGGCGAGTTACCGAAAGGCTGCCCGCCCAACCGATGACTATTCCGAGCAAGGTTAGGAATGTTGCCTTGCGCAAGACCAGGCGAAATACGTCCCCTTTTGTCGCGCCGAGCGCCATCCGGATGCCAATCTCGTGAGTGCGGCGGGCTACCGCGTAAGCCAGGACGCCGTAAACTCCGAATGCCGCAAGGAAGAGTGCCAGTCCCGCAAAAGTCCCCACCAGAAAGGCGTTGAATTGTGATCCGGACATCGACGAGTTGATGACTTGCGTCATTGTCCAAATGTTTGTTACGGCGAGGTCTCGGTCTAGTGAATGCACCTTTCCGATAACGGCAGACGCGAGCGAAGCTGAGTCCGCCTGCGTGCGCAGGGCCAGATTCAACGCATGCCAATCGCCGAAGGGATCGTTTTCAAGGAAAGCGGCGGGAAGTTGGTCATAGGGCCGATAAACATGCGGCGCCAATGGAGCGTTCAGGGGGCCTTGGTTGACATCGCCGACCACCCCCACTATGGTTGCCCACGGATCCTTGAGACCCCAGCGGATGCGTTTGCCGAGGGCATCCTGACCC
>DATJKY010000006.1:0-2887 GCA_035490955.1 Terriglobia bacterium
CATCGCCGTGCTACTCGGCCGGCCACCTTCGGAGTTCTCTCTGCCTGAGAACCCCTTGAACCTCACTCCGCCGGTGCTTCCGGAAGGGCTGCCGTCTGACCTGTTAGAGCGCCGTCCCGACGTTGCCCAGGCCGAGCGGCAGATGGCGGCGGACAGCGCGCGCATCGGTGTAGCCCGAGCCGCCTATTTTCCGGACCTCAGCCTGACCGCCAGCGGCGGCTTCCTCAGCGACACCCTCAGCAACCTGCTTTCCAGGCCCAGCTACACATGGTTCGTTACCCCACTGCTTTCGGTGCCGATCTACCAGGGTGGCCGCATCCGGGCCAATTACCAGTACGCGCAGGCTGTCTACCGCGAGGCCGTTGATGACTACCGCCAGCAGGTGTTGGTTGCTTTTCAGCAAGTCGAAGACGGCCTTTCGGATCTGCGTGTGTTGGAAGATCAAGGACAAGCGCAGGGTCTGGCTGTGCAAGCCTCGAAGCGTACGGTGAACATCTCCACTGCCCGTTATAAGGAGGGTCTGGCCGAGTATCTTGAAGTGCTCACTGCGGACAACGCGCTGCTACAGAATGAGCGAACAGCCTCTCAGATTCTGGGAATGCGACTCGTCTCGAGCGTTCAACTGGTCAATGCCCTAGGTGGTGGTTGGGCGCAAAGAGGGGTACCCTGAACCGGGCTTTCAATTCCACCTCATTCGTTCTTGGGGCGGTTGGCCGCGAAGGCCCGCAAAGCGCTTGGTGAGCCGACCGACGTCACGCGGGCAGCGGTCGCTCGCGCTCCCATTAGGCCTTCCTCCAGAGCGCCTTGCTCGTCCTTGTGGAAGGTCATCTTCGAAGTAGATGCCGAATAATCGACCGTGACCAGATCTCCGAGTCGAACTTGCTCGGTGGCCATAAGGTTAGACAGCGGAAAGACCAGGTGGCGCTCAATGGCCCGCTTGAGGTGCCGAGCACCGCACTTCGAATCTGTTCCTTCCTCCAGAAGGAGTTCACGGGCGCCTTGGGTACACCGGAACACAAACTGCCCCCCGTTCGGAGAATTCAGTATGCGCTGCTGAACGCGGTTTAGCTCGATATCCAGAATTCTCTCCAGGTGAGAGCGCTGCAGGGTGCGGAAGACGATCACTTTGTCGATGCGGTTCATAAACTCAGGAGAGAACTTGCGGCGCGCGGCTTCCGTGGCGACGCGATAGATCTTCTGGTCGAGCTCGTCGTCTCGCTCGCTCGAATCGCACGAGAAGCCCAAGCCTCCCGACATCAGTTTCATCATCTCGTTCGAACCCAGGTTGGAGGTGAGGAAGAGGATGCAGCGCGAGAAATCGACCCGCCGGTTGTCACCCAACGTCAAGGTGGCCTTGTCCATGATGCCCAACAAAAGCTGCCAGAGTGTATCGCTGGACTTTTCTATTTCGTCGAACAAGACGAGGGAGAGCTTCAACCTATCCGTATGACAGGCGTTGAGCGCTTCCTGGGTGATCATGGGATGGGTTTCACGATGGCCGAGATAACCTGGCGGCGAACCAACTAGCTTGGAGATTTCGTGCCCGTGCTGGAACTCTGCGCAATCGATTTTCATCACCGCTGCCGGGTCGCCGAACAGAGCTTCCGCAGCCGCCTCCACGAGACGCGTCTTGCCGGATCCTGTAGGTCCCAGAAATAGAAGGTTCGCAATCGGCCGGCCAGGAACGGAGAGCCCTGCCCGAAGCATTTGATAAACTCGAGCCAACCGCCGGATGGCCCGGTCTTGCCCTACCACGCGCGCGGCGAGCGCGGCCTCGAAAGCATGGACTTCAGGGCTGTGAAGTGTGGGGTCGAGTTCGATTGTTTGTCTGCTCACTTCCTCCTCCCATCCGGCGGAACCTCAGAAGTGCCGCTCTGCGCTAATGGAGTGCAACCCTTATGCCAGTTCCAAGAGAGGGCGGCGCGTAGTGGCTGTGGCCACCTGGACCGCAAAGGCCTGAGGAAATTTGCCCTTGCACGTTCGTGGGAAAACGGCTGGACGGGGCTCTGGAAGGGTTCGGCGACCCTCACACCGCGCAGAGGTGGGCTGGCAACTGGCTGAAAATCAAAGGATTAGAGAGGAGTCATCCGGGTTATGCGCTAGCGGTCAGTGAACTCGACGATGGACAGGGCAAAGCCCCTGCTTCAGCCTCAACGCTCTCGGTCCGAGCCGCCATGCTCTCGAAGGCACCGGGAACTTGAGGGCAGCCGAGCCCCTCAGTTCCGTATCGGGAAAGGTCAGATCCATTTTGAACCGGCGATGCGCAAAGTGCAGCGCCGCCTCCGTTGTTTCCGCGCCCTTTGTTTCCTGGGTGCGCGACATAGAAATTGTGGTTTTGCTCATTCCTGCGTCCGTCGTTGCGTAGATGGTGCGCTAGGTCCACCCACGACAGCGAAGTCCCGCGAAACGGGACACCGTGAGTAGCCGTAGGTGCAACCTACGGACGCGGACGCCAAAAAACCTGTCGGCCCTGGAGGGCCGGACGTGCCACGGTCAACCCCGCCGGGGTTGATTGGGTTTGGCCGCCCATTGTCCGTAGGTTGCACCTACGGCTATTCACGGACTGGCCCCTCGCGGGGCCATATGCACCTTCCGCGCTCCTGACTCTTATCCCGCGCACCCTTGCTCCCTGGGCCTGCTCGTGAGGGCGATGCTATCATGGTCTGGCAATGCGCGATTCGCTGGCGTTGTAGCTCTTGCTAGGAAGGGCGTCAAGATGGGGATACCCGTAACAACTACACTTACGATCGAAGGCTATCGCATCAAGGAGTACAAAGGCGTGGTGCGAGGTATAATCGTGCGCTCGCCAACACTGGCACAGGGAATCTTAGGTGGGTTGAAAAGCATCATCGGCGGTCGCATTGGCGCCTACACCGAAATGTGCGAG
>DATJKY010000007.1:0-15446 GCA_035490955.1 Terriglobia bacterium
CCTTAATGGTGTCGATGTCGATGCCTTGCGCCGGCCGTCTGACGTGAAAAATCCTCGCAGCGTCGGCCTCGTTACCTGTTCTTGGGCCTGTTCCTGCCCCAACAAAGTTGGCGCAGCAGCACACAAGGTCACTATGGCACAAACGAAAAGCAGCAATCGTTTACCTTTCACTTCAGCTCCTCCTTATCGAATTCTGGATTTGACCCCGCTTGAGCAGGGTCGCCCCTTTTGCCCCACGTATGATGTTCGGAATGACCCGGAGGTAACCCAAGGGTTAACGGCGAAAAAGGAACGAAATCGTGCAATCTCACGGCCTAAGAATGCGGCGCACCGTCCTTGATAATTCCGCTCTCAGGGCGTAATTCCCTCAGTCGCTACTGATATGTGACGGCGGTCACCGACAACCGGACGGCGGCAAACTGATCATTGTGGTTGGGGTCCGCGCGCCTTGTGGCCCGATCCGTGAGCGGTCGGGGAACAGGACCGGCGGTGGGGCAGCATACGACGCCGCGAAGGACGCTCGGTGGCGCGGCTTTCTTGCGAAAGATCAATCGAGGAGGTTCTCGACATGATGAGGTCAACGCGTGAGGATATTGAAGATTTTCTGGCGCAGAAACGGCTGGCGATGGTGGGCGTCTCGCGCGACCCGAAGGACTTCAGCCGTGGGTTGTTCCGCGACCTGCGCCGGCGTGGCTACGACATGGTCCCGGTGAATCCGAGGGTCAGCGTAGTGGAAGGGCAGAAGTCTTACACTTCCTTGCAGGAGATTGCTCCGCCCGTCGGCGGCGCGTTGCTGATGACGGCGCCGGCAGTCACGGACAGTGTGGTCCGAGACTGCTTCGCGGCCGGAATCATGCGAGTGTGGATGCATCGGGGTGGAGGAACAGGGGCGGTGAACCAGGAGGCTGTTGATTTCTGCCAGCAGAAGGGGATGCGGGTGATCGCGGGCCATTGTCCCTACATGTTCCTGCCCGGGACGCCGCTCTTCCACCGAGTCCACGGCTTCTTTATGAAGCTGGCGGGGAGCTACCCGGCGGCCGCCCGCCCGTAGTCCGTGGTCGGTCGTCTCATGCGCAGTGGCGTGGAAGGTCGACTGCCAAGCATGAGAACAACCGGACGACGGTTCCAGTTCGCCTGGGGTTCGGCTTCGCTCACCGTCCCTCAGCGAAATCGAAGGGAGCGCCCTCAAGTTTCTACGTTCCTCGACTTCGCTGCGCCATGTCGCCTCCCGACAGGCACCATCGTTCTTATTATCCTTTACGCCGAACGGCTGGCAAGACGGCTCGCGAAGTCCAGCAAAAGAGTCCGGTCGGACTCAGCCATGCGGGCCGCCAGCCCTTTGAGCTCCCGGAGGAAGCGGTCGTCTGATCCGTTTGCGCCAGGTCCGTCGCTTGTACCGTCGCGCCGCGTCAGCTTCGGTGTTCTTATGGTACCTTCTGCCTCACAGAAGAACTGATAAAGAGGAACATCCAGGGCTCTCGAGAACCTCTCCAGGGTATCGAGCGACGGCACGCGATGACCGTTCTCCAGCCTGGAGATGTAGGTGCGGAGCATGCCAGTGAACTTCTCGACGTCTCCTTGCGAGAAGCCTTTCTGCTCGCGCAGTTGCTTAACTCTCTGACCGATGAACATTTCATTCTCCTGCTTAGGGCTCTGCCTTCGGGTCGGCGTGTTCCTCCACCCCTTGGTTGCGCTGACAGTTGCGAAAGTACACGCAGTGTATTAAGCCTATGTGAATTGAGGATGAATTTCTCTTGCCTGTTCTCCGTGGCCTCCTGGAGGCGCCCTGCACACAAAGAGGGGTTGGCCATAAACGGGAACAGAAGTGTACGGAAACACAATTTATCTTGACACACAAGTAAGTATGTGATAGTATTTCACTGGGAAATTGGGTGGTGGTTGGAGTTGAGCTGCGGGCAAAATGAGCCGATGGTGGGCTGTTTGTCGTATAGGCGGCTTTACGCCGCCACGTGGCGAGCTAAACTCGCCACTACGAGGGCACACTAACCTACCACGAGTGGGTAAGAAAACCTGAGCCGCATGTTCGGATCTGGATCACATGAAGGGCTAGTGAAGGGCCGGCGGACAACACAGGGAGCGCACAGAGTCCGATGACTTTTTGCTATGTTATTGAAAATAGGCCACGAAGCTCACTAGCCCTGAGAAGGCGCGGCTGCCGAACCGACGATGTGTATGAAGCAAAATGAGTTACACTGAGACGGCGCCCCTTCGATTCCCCGTCCGACTCAAGCATTGCTAGCCTAAACATAGCCTCCTTGCTAGCCTGCTACAGGTTGATGAAAAAGCGCCCCGGTCATTCCAGACCTTCGGGCCGGCCCCGGGGGATGAAACTGGTCTCGGCGCCGTGACGACTGGCTTAACCTCGAGGGCTGTAGGGGTACGGCTTGTCTTACCCTCTGCCCCTTGGTGTGCTATCGGCTAGAGAGGATACGGCAAGCCGTACCTCGACGGCCCTACTTTTCGACGGAGCGAAGCGATGCGCCGATCTCTGCTGGAAGACCTTCCTTCCTCCTTCCCTTGACTTGCCGGAGGAGGGCTGCCTATAATCGCCACGGAGTAACATCCTATGCAGGAACCAGTTATCGTGTCGGCGGTACGCACCCCGACGGGCAAGTTTCTGGGCTCACTAACGCCGTTTTCGGCCGTCGATCTGGGCGCCATCGTCGTCCGAGAAGCCGTTAAGCGGGCAGGCATCGAGCCGGCCCAAGTGGACGAAATCATCATGGGCAACGTGATCCAGGCGGGGTTGGGGCAGAACCCGGCACGCCAGGCAGGGCTGAAGGGCGGGCTCGACACGCGCGTGGCGGCCATGACGATCAACAAGGTGTGCGGCTCCGGGTTGAAGGCTGTGGCGCTCGCCGCACAGGGCATCCGGGCGGGCGACGTGGAAGCCGTGGTGGCCGGCGGCATGGAGTCCATGAGCAATGCCCCGTACCTTCTCCCGCAACTCCGCCAGGGCTATCGCCTCGGCCACGCCAAGGCTCTGGACGCCATGATCCAGGATGGGCTGTGGGATGCCTATGAAGACTTCCACATGGGCATGACGGGCGAACTGGTAGCCGAGAAGTACGGCATCTCGCGCGAGCGCCAGGACGCATACACCTGCGAGAGTCATCGCCGGGCAGTGGACGCCATCAAGAGCTGCCGCTTTAGCGAGGAGATTGTTCCCGTCCCCATTCTGCAGAAGAAAGGTGAGCCTCTCCTGTTCCAGGCCGACGAGTCGCCGCGAGCGGACACCACCCTGGAGGCTTTGGCCAGGCTTAAGCCGGCCTTCAAACCCGGCGGTACGGTGACGGCGGGCAACGCTCCCGGCACCAACGACGGCGCTGCGGCGCTGATGGTAACCTCGGCGGAAAGGGCGAGGGAGTTGAACACGGAGCCCATGGCCCGCGTTGTAGGCCAGGCCGTGAGCGGCGTCGAGCCCAAGTGGGTGATGATGGCACCGGTGAGTGCCGTGCAGGCGCTGCTCAAGAAGGTGGGCTGGAAACTCCAGGACGTGGACCTCTTCGAGCTGAATGAGGCCTTCGCGGTACAGGCCCTGGCGGTGATCCAGGAACTGGGGCTCGACCCCGCGAAGACCAACGTCAACGGCGGCGCGGTTGCCTTGGGCCATCCTATCGGTGCTTCCGGCGCCCGCATCCTGGTGACGCTGCTTCACGAAATGGCGCGGCGCGATGCGCGGCGGGGGATCGCAGCCTTGTGCCTAGGCGGCGGAAACGCGGTGGCGCTCGCGGTCGAGCGCGATTGAAAATGGCACGATGACTCGATCGCTCGATGGCTCAATTAGAACGGTCGGCGTGGTGGGCGCCGGAACGATGGGCCACGGCATCGCCCACACCTTTCTGCGCCATGGATATGCAGTGTTCCTTCACGACACCTCGTCCGAATTCCTGCAAGCGGGTGTTGTGAAGATCCACAAAGGTCTGGAGCGCGACGTCGAGAAAGGCCGGTTGAGTACCGACCAGAAGGGCCAGGCGGTCGCCAGCCTGAGGCCCGTCACCGACATGGCAGCCTTCGCGGGCATCGATTTCGCCATCGAGGCGGTAACTGAGAACTTTGAGGTGAAGGCGAGTATTTTCCGTGCTCTCGATGAAGCCTGTGGTCCTCGCGTGATCTTTGCCAGCAACACGTCGTCCATCTCCATCACCAAACTTGCCGCTGTCACACATCGTCCTGTCCGCTTCGTGGGGTTGCACTTCTTCAATCCCGTGCCGGTGATGAAGCTCGTGGAGGTGGTGGCAGGACTGCGGACTTCACCGGCTACGATGGAAGCGGCGGTGGCTCTGGCTGCCGCAGTTGGCAAGACGCCCGTGCGGGCCAACGACTTCCCGGGCTTCGTCTCCAACCGGGTGCTGATGCCCATGATCAACGAGGCCGTTTACTGCGTCATGGAAGGCGTGGCGGAGCCGAAAGCCGTGGACGAGGTGATGAAGCTGGGTATGAATCACCCCATGGGACCGCTGGAACTCGCGGACTTCATCGGCCTCGACGTGTGCCTGGATATCATGAAAGTGCTCCACGACGGCTTTCACGATTCGAAGTATCGGCCCTGCCCGCTGCTCGAGAAGACAGTGGCCGCCGGCTGGCTGGGAAGGAAAACAGGACGAGGGTTTTACGAGTACGCTTAGATGATCCTCGCACTTCCAGAGGACGTAGGAGACGAAGCCCGAGTCCTGGGAAAGCAGGTGTTGCGCTCGGGCACCGCCGTCGGCGCGAACTACCGGGCCGTTTGCCGCGCGCGGTCGAGGGCGGAGTTCATCGCAAAAATTGGAGTCGTTGTTGAGGAAGCTGACGAAACGATATTCTGGCTTGAGCTTCTCGCGGAGACAGGAATCGTCAAGGAGTCGCGCTTGAGCGATCTGCTGGCCGAGGCCAAGGAACTGACTGCGATCTTTGCAGCGTCCCAGCGCACTGCGAAATCTGGGCCCAGGCACTCTAAGACTCAATCCGGCGATGGCGCCATGACTCAGTCACGGAGCGGCGCGATGACTCAGTGACTCAATCACTCAATGGCTCAATGACTCAATCTCAGAAAGAAGGTTTTCGAAATGCCGGAAGAGCGAACGGAGAAAACGAAGGCGATTGACCTGGCTCTGACCCAGATCGAGAAGCAATTCGGTAAAGGCTCGATCATGCGTTTGGGGGCCAAGGATGCGCTGGTTCCCGTCGACGTAATTCCCACCGGAGCGATTTCCTTCGATGCCGCGGTGGGTATTGGCGGCATGCCACGAGGACGGGTGGTGGAGATTTTTGGTCCGGAGTCGAGCGGCAAGACCACCATCGCCCTGCACGTAGTAGCCGAAGCGCAGAAGCGCGGTGGGATGGCGGCTTTCGTGGACGCTGAGCACGCCTTGGACGCTGTCTACGCCCGCAAACTGGGCGTCGACATAGACAACCTGTTGGTTTCGCAGCCCGACTACGGCGAGCAGGCACTGGAAATTGCAGAGGCGCTGGTACGTTCCAACGCCGTGGACGTGCTGGTGATCGACTCGGTGGCGGCGCTCGTCCCCAAGGCCGAGCTGGAGGGCGACATGGGCGACTCGTTGCCCGGCTTACAGGCCCGCTTGATGTCGCAGGCCCTGCGCAAGCTCACCGGCATCGTCTCGCGCTCCAAGACTTGCATGATTTTCATCAATCAAATCCGCGAGAAGATCGGCGTCATGTTCGGTAATCCTGAGACCACCACAGGCGGGCGGGCTCTGAAGTTTTACTCTTCCATGCGTGTTGACATCCGGCGTATCGCTTCCATCAAAGATGGAGACCGCGTCGTGGGCAACCGCACCAAAGTCAAAGTCGTCAAGAACAAGATGGCGGCTCCCTTTCGCGAGGCGGAATTTGACATTCTATACGGCGAGGGCATTTCCAGGGAAGGTGATCTGATCGACCTTGCTGTGGAGCGTAACCTGCTGGAAAAGAGCGGAGCGTGGTTCTCCTTCGGCGGGGAACGAATCGGGCAGGGGAGGGAAAACGCCCGGCAATTCCTGAGGGACAATGCAGACGTCCGGAAGAAGCTGGAGACCGAGCTGCGCAAGATGCTGAATCTGCCGATTCCGGCGGAGTTGGCTGTTGCGGAAACCGCCCCAGCGGGGCGGGCGGCAAAGAAGTGAGCAACCTTGGCTGGTTTGCGCCAGAACCCAGCTTGGGAACAAAAAAGTCGATGGGTTAGGAGGGAGGAAAATCGATGAAGAGTCTCGTCCGTCTGGCGCTGGTAATTTTATTCCTTTGCTTGGTTGGTGGTGCCCTCAGGGCGGCCACGACGACCAAGAAAAAACCCACCAACAAAAAGGCGACCGCCACGGCGCACACCACGTCCGTCTCCGGGCAGACCACAATCTCACACGGCAGCCACAGTCGCGGGCGCAAGCAGGCGATGGCCTGGAGTCCCTGGCACGTCAGTTCCTTTGGCGAACCCGCTGCCGGCGACAATCCCATGGGTGAAGACCGGCTTGTGCGCGCCGCAGCCACCGAAGCGCTGGGCAACTTCAACGGCAGCGTGGTGGTGGTGGACCCCAACAGCGGGCGCATTCTCTCCATAGTAAATCAGAAGCTGGCCCTGTCGGGAGCCTTCACCCCCTGCTCCACCTTCAAACCCGTGGTAGCGGCCGCCGCCTTGAGGGAAGGAATCATCAGCGGAAATACCCGGCTACAAGCCGAAACGCGGTTTCGATACTACTACGGCACCAGCCGAATAAACGTCGCCCAAGCCCTGGCGTATTCCAGTAACCTGTTTTTCGCCAAACTGGGTGAGATGTTGGGATTTCAACGCGTCAGCCAATACGCGCGCGAGTTCGGGCTGGGCGAGAAGGCCGGTTTGAATATCCCGAATGAGTCGCCGGGCGTGTTCCCCGCGGCGCCTCCCAAGGAAGGCGGCGTAGGATTGCTGACGAGTTTCGGGCAGGATATCGAATACACGCCGCTGCAACTGGCGGCCATCGTTTCTGCTATCGCCAACGGTGGAACGCTCTATTACCTTCAGTACCCGCGCACTCCCGAAGAGATCCAGAGTTTCCGCCCGGAGGTTCGCCGGCGCTTGGCGGACATCGCCCCATACCTTCCACAGGTGAGGGAAGGGATGGCGGCCGCCGTCCGGGAAGGTACAGGCCGCCTCGCCTATGATCCGGACGAGGAGATCTTTGGCAAGACGGGAACGTGCAGCGAAGGTGGCGCGCGACTGGGTTGGTTCGCCTCTTACTCCAACGAGGAGCGTCCCCAGTACGCGGTGGTAGTGCTGCTGCGTGGAGGGCGTCCCATGTTCGGTCCTCACGCCGCGGAAATCGCCGGGCGCGTGTACCGTGGCCTACCGTCGAAAGACAAACTGGCCGCCCAGGCTAGCCTTCAGCATGATCCGGGACTTTGAATCGCTTTCTCAGCAGAGCTTCGACCTGGCGGTGATCGGAGGCGGTATCCAGGGGGCCGCCACCGCGCGGGAAGGGGTCCTGCGCGGCTTGAAGGTGGCGTTGGTTGAAGCGCGCGACTTTGCCAGCGGCACTTCCAGCCGCTCGACCAAACTCATCCACGGCGGGCTGCGGTATTTGGAGCAGGCTGATTTCAAGCTGGTGGGTGAGGCGCGCCGCGAGCGTCGCCGGTTGCTCGGGTTGGCCCCCCACTTGGCGCAGCCCGTTCCCTTTCTTCTGCCCATCTACCGTGGCGACCCTTACTCGCCCTTAAAAATCCGCCTGGGGCTTTCCATTTATGATCTGCTCGGAAACCTCGGCGCCGAGGACCGGCACCGCATGCTTAGTTCCGAGGCCGCGCGGCAACTGGTGCCCGCGCTGCGGCCGGAGGGCCTCCGGGCAGCAGCGCTCTACCACGACTCGCAGACCGACGACGCCCGCCTGACTCTCGAGAATATACTCGACGCGGCCGACCATGGGGCCGTCGTGGCAAACTATGCTGAAGTACGCGCCCTTTCCATGTCCGGTGGTTCCGGCGGGGAGCACGGCAAGGTAGTCGCTGCGGAGGTTGAGGACCTACTGACTGGGCGGCGCCAGGAAATCTCGGCGCGCTTCTGGGTGAACGCTGCCGGGCCGTGGGTGGATCACGTCCGCGCGCTGCTCCCAGGCTTTGATGGGTCGAAGACGGTGCGGCTGACCAAGGGGACACACGTCACCATCACCCCGGTCACCGGCGATTACGCACTGCTAGCTGCCGTCCTGCCTGGCGACCGTGTGTTCCTCATGGTGCCTTGGGGTGAGTACGCGCTGCTGGGCACCACGGACACGGACTACCAGGGCGACCCGGCGGCGGTGCGGCCCGAGCGATCCGAAACCGAATACTTGCTTGGGGCGGCGAATCGCGTTCTCCGCCGCCCGATTCTGCTGTCCGACGTTGCGGGCAGTTGGGCGGGCCTGAGGGCGCTCGCCGTGGAGCCACACATCGCTGGCAAAGCCCCTTCCGCCAACACCCGCGAGTATCGCTTCCACGAAGACCCATGGGCGAAGAACTTCGTCTCCATCTGTGGCGGCAAGCTTACCACCCATCGGGCGCTGGGCGAGAAGCTCATCGACTTTCTTCTGCCTCGGTTGGGAGGGCGCGCGTCCCGAGCTTTGTCCAACCGACCGACGCGCACGGCTCCGCTGCCCGGTGGCCGGACAGGGCCTTTCGCAACCTTTGTGAAATCCGCCACAGAAGATGCGGTTCGGGAGTTCTCGCTGCCAGGGCCCGTGGCGCAGCGTATCGTTCGAACTTACGGGAGCCGCTGGCGGGAAGTGTTGGAGCCGCTGCGTGAACAAAAGTCACTCGCTGAGGTGCTGCCGGGACCGCCCATGCTGCTCGTTGTCGAGGTGGATTTCGCCATCCGCCACGAAATGGCCCTCAAGGTTGAAGACTTCCTCTTGCGCCGCTCTGGCCTGAGCTGGAAAGCCTGCACGCTGTCGGAGGCGGCGCCGGCCGTGGCGAATATCTTCGCTGCCCGGCTGGGGTGGAGCGCCGAAGAGCGGCGAGACGCGGTGGAGACCTTCGCGCGAGGCGGTGGCGCCCCCGAAGAGCAGCGATGACCATGCTAGCAGCTAGCTTGAGCTAGCCTAGACTGTCACTCCGGCTGGCGCAGACCTTCAGTCTGCGCTGCTTCCTTGCGTGATACCGGATCGCAGACCTTAAGGTCTGCGCCGGCCCGTGTCATCTCGGAATCGAGCCACTAAGACTAAGCTAGAAGGTCAGGCGAACGCCGAATTGCGCGGCGAAAGGAATTCCCACCGTCGTTCCCGGGCCGAAGAAATCGCCCAGGGCTCCGGCCGGCACGCGCAACTGATTGAGGCTGGTAATAGGCACGGCGCAAGCCGGTGTGGGGCAGAGCGCAGTGGCGTTGTACAGGCTATTGACGGGCGTAGGCAGGGCCGCGATATCCGTAACGTAGTTGGCACCAGGATTATTGCGGTTGAAGAGGTTAAAGAACTCTACGAAAGGTGTCGCCGACCAGCGCTCACGAAAGCGAAAGGGCCGGCTCACCCGCATGTCAACCTGGATGTACGGAGTTCCAACGAGTTGGTCGAGGCTGGTCTGGACTCCGTTGACCACGGCGCGGTCGTTCTGGGCATCTCCAAAACCATTCACGTCCACGGGTGTGGTAAGCGTGAAAGGCCTTGCGTTCTCCGCCTGGCCCAGCAGGGATATTTGGAAGCCGGCCGGCACTTGGAACACCCCCGCCACAACGAGCCGATTGAGGACATCTTCTCCCGACCGCCCATAATCACCTTTCCCGAAGGCCTTCAATGGATCGCAGACGCCGTTGACGTAGTCAAACAGTTCACCGAGCGTGCAGCCCCATGTTTTGGCACTGGAGAGCGTGTAGTTCACGCTCAAGTTGAAGCGGCTCGTCACATATCCTTGCACGTGGACTGACATGGCGTTGTAACTGGAGCGGTTGTCGGAACGAAAGTCGGTGATGTTGGGGACGTTGTTCATCTGCTCGGTCATGTTGGTAGGGAAAAGGGGGGAGAACAGTGTGAAGCCTGCCTGGTATTGGTAGCGGGCGTAGGAGTGCACGCCCTGCTCGTGGACCCAGGTCGCGCCCAGCGCCCATTTCGAATTGAAAGCGTGTTGGATGCCGGCACTGGCATGCAGCGCATACGGAGTCTTATATTGCGGGTCGATGATCGCCCCCGAACCGCCGAAGGCGGCGCCAGGTATGCACCCGGGATCCGCTGGCCTAACACACGGTCCCGAAGGAGTGTTTACGGACTGAAGCGCGGTTACCCAACCATTCTGCGCCAAGTCGTCGTAGTAAAGGCCCACGCCGGCGCGAATCGCAGTGGTTCCGCTGGCTCCCAGAGCATAAGCCAGACCCAGGCGTGGCGCCACGGCCCCGCGGTAATCATGGGGCGCGCCGCTCGCCAGCGGTATCTGCAGGGCTCGGAGCGTCAGGAAAGCTGGATTTTGCAATTGCGAGCGCTCTGACGCCGTGAAGAGACCAACGGTGGTGTCGTAGCGCAGTCCGTAGTTCACGGTAAGACGCGGCGTCGCTCGCCAGGAATCCTCAGCGTAGAGACCCAACCGCTTCACGTTCTGGGAGAAGCTGCCGTTCGAAGCCGGGGTGTCCATGCAGGTCGTACCCGAGGTAGCGCCCTGACCGCACGCCAAGTCTTTGGAAAACTGTTGAGGGTTACCGAGGTAAATCGTCGGGTCCAAAGTGAATATCGTCAAGTTCTCCGCCGTACCGGAGAGTGCGCCGCTCAGCACAGGCTCATGGATGAAATCCACGCCGAAGCGGGGCGCATGCCGGCCGGAAACGTGGATCAGCTCATAGCGGAACTGATATTTCTCCTGATTGCGCAGCACAGGGAAGGCAGTGATGGGTGTTACAAACTGGTTGTCGCCGAAGGTCTCGAAGCCGGAAGTGGTTAGCGATGTGGAGCTGAATGGAAAAGCCAGGGCGAAACCCAGGTTGGCGTTGCGCGTCTCCGTGTGGTGCAGGAGACTGGCATTAAAGGTGAACGATCCCACCCAGGTAGAGCTGAATGTGTACTGCTGGTTGAGCACGAAGCTCAGATAGTTGGAATGCGAGGTCGCACCTGTCGACGGCAACGTGGCCTGCTGTACCAGCTCGTTCTGGGTAATATAACTGTCGCCCGCCGCCCGAAGAAACCAGCGCGAGCGCGACGATTGGGACCAGTCGAACCGCGTCGTGGCCAGGTAGTCGCGGAAGGGAACGGGAACGTTAAGGGGCACTGGAATCGAGCTGACACCCGGGATCAATCCCTGCGCCGCGAGTGTCTCCAGCGCATGGAACTGCGTGAGAGTGGCCGGGCTGTACGCGATGCTCGCGTCCTCACGAATGGCTTCCAGAGAGGAGAAAAACCAGAGCTTGTCCTTTCTTAGGGGTCCGCCGATCGTTCCGACGTAGTTCTGTCTCGAGAACGGCTGCTTAGGCAAAGGCGGAGGGCTCTCAATCGGATAACGCGCCGTGAGCGCTGAGGCCCGCTCGTAGAAAGACAGATCTCCTTGCCACTGGTTGGTGCCGCCTTTCGTAGTAATCACCACGGCGCCGCCCGTGGTGCGTCCGGTATCGGCATTTTGCTGCGAGGAGTGCACGGCAAATTCCTGGATGGCATCGGGTGAGAAGTTCTGCAGGAAGCCCCCGATGTAATCGTCGGAATCATCACCGCCATCAACGGAAAGCTGGACGTTCAGCCCGGAGCTGCCGGCGAAAGAAACCGCGGTGATGCGCGCCTTAGTCGGATCCGAGGGCTCCACCGGTTCCGTCCCCGGAACCAGGTAAGCGATGTTGGCAAAGCAGCGCGCCGCCAGCGGGAGGTTTGTAAGGTCCTGAGTGCTGACCGCGCCCCCAAGCACGGCACTTGAGGTGTCAAGCGGTTGCGCGCTAATGGATGAAACCCGTGCATATACGGCCACTGTTTGAGGTGCGACGGCCGGCCGCAGCGTGACCGCAATCTCCCGCACCGTGCTGACCGCAATCCTTACGTCCGAGCGAGCCTCGGCAAACCCTGGGGCGCTCACACTCACGCGATAGGCGCCGGGCCACAAATAGTTGAGGCGAAACTCGCCGCGGTCATCCGTGGTTGCTTCCCGCTCGAAGGAGAGTTCGACGGCTCGAGCCATGACCCTGGCAGATGGGATTCGCGCGCCGCTCGGGTCCTCTACAGTGCCGGCCAAGTCTCCTTCAGGACTCTGCGCCCATCTCGGCGCCGGCAACACAACCGTGGAGGCAATCAGGAGAAGAAGGCTCCGGGATAGGTGTGCCTTGTTGGTTCCTCCAGCCGTCATGACCGTTGCCCTCGCACGATGATACAGCCCCCCGCTGACGCCACGCAATGTGCACCTTGATGGCCCTGATGGCATGCACACAGGGGTTATATGATCGGGCGGAACACGCCTGGGCGGGCACTGGGGCCCACCCTACACCTGCGTTTCTCCCGGGTGCAGAATGCTCACATGCTCGGTCCCGGCTACGATGACCTGCGATGCCAACCCAATGAAAAGGCCATTTTCGACAATTCCAACGATGCTGTTCAGATCGTTTTCCAACTGGGCCGGCGCTCGGATGGGTCCAAAAGCGCAGTCAATGATGTAGTGCCCGCCGTCCGTCACAAACGCCTTACCGTCCGCGCCAACCCGAAGAGAAGGATTACCTCCCAAGTTTGCAACCCTCCGAGCGGTTGCTTGCCAACCAAAAGGAACCACTTCGACCGGCACAGGGAAGTGACCCAGGCGATTCACCAACTTGGTCTCGTCTACGATAATGACGAGTCGCGCGCTCGCGCTGGCGACGATCTTCTCGCGCAACAAGGCACCGCCTCCGCCCTTGATCAAGTTCAGGTCGCCCCGCTCCACCTCATCTGCGCCATCAATGGTCAGATCAATCTGGTGATGCTCGGCTAAACTTGACAATGGCACGCCCAGGCGATGTGCGTGCTCCCCAGTCTGCTCCGAGGTCGGGATGGCGGTGATGCGCAGACCCTCGGCCACGCGCCTGCCGATAGCCTCCACGGCAAACCATGCTGTCGATCCGGTGCCCAGTCCGACAATCATGCCGTCTTTAACCTGGGCCACCGCCGCCTCAGCGGCCTTGCTTTTCAACTGATCCTGCTCGGGATGGCTCTCCACGGCGCTCCTCCTTCCGAGCCTTTAGTAGTAGGCCTGGAACTCAAAATCCCCTGTTCAGGTCTCGAATGAACAGAGACGGTGCTCAAGCAACCACCTCATTATAAGTGTGCGGGTGCGTTACGGGCGACGGAAATGGCCGCTCCAGCTCTGTGGAGCAGACGCACTGTTGACTGCGGAGAGTAGACTGTGAATAAGCTATCTCATGAGCGAAGTGGACGAAGTCCGAGCCGCGGCTGATATCGTCAGGATTGTTGGTGACTACGTCCAATTGCGCAAAGGTGGCGTCAACCTGAAGGGACTGTGCCCGTTCCACCAGGAGAAGACACCATCCTTCTCCGTCCATCCCACCAAGCAAGTCTTTTACTGTTTCGGTTGCGGTGTAGGTGGTGATGTTTTCAAATTCGTAATGCTGATCGAAAACCTCAGCTTCCCGGAGGCCCTGCGACGGGTTGCGGAGAAGGTGGGCATCACCCTGCGAGAGACAGCGGGCGACGAGACCTTCGATGCCAACGCCCGGGATCGGGCCACGCTTTTCAAGATTCACGAGGTGGCCGCCAAGTTCTTCGCCGAGCAACTGAGCGGCACGATAGAAGGTCGTGCGGCGCGAGGGTATCTCGCCGATCGCGGGCTAAGCGATGAGGTAATCGGACGCTTCCGGCTGGGCTACGCGCCCGCCGAAGGCCGGACGCTTACCCGCCGCCTTTCCGAGGCGGGCTTTCCCCTCGAGCAGCTCGAAAAGAGCGGCTTGGTGCTGCGGGCTGCTGAGGGCGAGCGCCATTTTGACCGCTTCCGCCGGCGCGTCATCTTCCCTATCGCCAACGAGAGCGGCAAGGTAGTAGCGTTCGGCGGCCGAGCGTTGGGCGACGATCAACCCAAGTATCTTAACTCTCCCGAAACGCCGATTTACACCAAGAGCCGCATACTGTACCACCTGGACCGTGCCGGCACCCAGATTCGCACGCTTGACCGATCTATCCTGGTGGAAGGCTACATGGACTGCATCGCCGTGGCCACGGCTGGATTCGAGAACGTAGTCGCCTCCTGTGGCACCAGCTTGACCGAAAGCCAGGTGCGCCTGCTGAGCCGTTACTCACGCCGCGTGGTCGTGAGCTACGACCCGGACTCCGCCGGGCTGGCAGCCACCGAGCGCTCCCTCGCTCTGCTGCTGGAGGAGGGTTTCCAGGCCCAAGTCCTGGCGTTGCCGGGGGCAATGGACCCCGACACTTTCATCCGCCGGCAGGGGGCGGAAGCCTATCGCAAGCTGCTGGACTCGGCCCCCAGCTATCTCGATTACCTCACGGAGCGGGCCGCGTCACAGCACGATGTGAGGACGGCGGAGGGGAAAGTTGCGGCGGCCAACGCCGTGATGCCGTACCTCGCCCGGGTGCCCAGCCCCCTGCTGCGCGCCGAACTCGCTAACCGCCTGGCGGAGCGGCTGCGCTTGGACGAGCGAATGTTGCGTGAAGAGTTGAGGCGCGCTGCCGGGGAAGGCCGTCGCCAGATCGCCTCCGCTTCCCCTTCCAAGGACAAGCCGGCTAGCCCTGCGGAGACTCAACTGCTGCGCGCTTTCCTGGAGAGCCCGGAGTTGAGGGACGAGTTCCTGAGGGGTCTCGTGGAAGACGGCATTTGCGAGGGGCTGGCGGCCGAGGGCATTTTCCGCAAGCTGCTGGAGGCTAGCCAGCGCAAGGGCGGCGTGGAACTCAATGATCTCGCCCCTTCGCTCGGGCCCGACGAACAGCGCCTGCTCTATTCTAGCCACCTCTCTGCCGCCGAACCTGCGGACCGGACGCAGGTGCTCTCCTGCTGCCTGGCGCTGCGCCGGCGAAAGGTGGAGCGCCGGCGCCATCAGTTGATGGCGGCGATTCGAGCGGCGGAGCAAGATCCCGCCAGGCGGGACGAACTGGCGGAACTGCTTCAGGCTAAAGTCAAGCTGGAAAAGGACCTAGCTCAGTTAAGTGGAGCACGAGGGCCCCAGTTCACCACCGGTGCGCTGGCGAAAGGGTGAGCGCATGGCTGAGTGTAGCCGTCTCTTCCCGCCAATGAGGCCTTTGTACACTACCGCCGGGTCCAGAAATACCAAGTCCAGGGGAATAGGGTGTACGTCAGCAAAGGGGCGCTTTCGAAAAGAGGGCGGGATTTTTTGTGTCGCCTGCCGTATTATATACGGTAGGAGGATTAAAGCATGGACAATCTCACCCCGGCAGTTCCTGCTCGCATCGCATCAATTAGCGGCTGCATTCTCGCAACCGGAACCGATACGACGAGGTTCGCTCTATGAACGCCGGATGAAGTGCGGACAAGCGGCGTGCGCCTGTCAAGACGATCCCAAGGCGGCACATGGTCCTTACTTTACCCTGACGCAA
>DATJKY010000008.1:0-7259 GCA_035490955.1 Terriglobia bacterium
CTCTATGCCCCAGGACTTCGTTTCGGCGAGGCGCGGGTGATGGCTCTTCTGGGCGCTTTGGTGGGGTTCTGCCATCTCGTCGCGGGTTTCTGCAACCGTCAGGTGGTGGAGCGAGTTGCTGCCCTTGGAGCAGCACCCTACACCCCGCGTCAGGCCACCTATGATCTGCGTCGGCTCAAGCGCAAGGGTCTGATTGTGAAACTGGCACATACCCATCGATATCAACTGACGAGTCTGGGCCGTAGGGTGGCGGTGCTGTTCACGAAGACCTACGGCCGGGTGCTTGCTCCAGGCTTGAGCGCACTGGATCCGCGCCTGCCCGAAGAGGTGACGGCACGCGGTGCTCTCGCCAGAGCCTGGTGCAGCTTCGAACGGATGCTTGACGACTACATTCAGGCGCAGCTGATCGCAGCCTGAATTTTGATCGTTTTTGTGAACTTCTTCATGGCCTAGTCGGACTAGACCGGTCCACCCTAAAATATTTGCCTAATATTTACCCTATTGACAATCCCCTGTTCCTATGCTTATACTAAGCTTCGTTGCTGAGAACTGGTTGGCTGGAAGAACGGTATAGCGCTGGCGATCGGGATTCAGTATTCGCGATTCAGAATTCGGGACTCACAGGTAGTCCCAAGCAGGTGGCGAGAACTCTAATTGCAGGACGGAAAGCCGATGGTCGCGGCCCGAAGAAAAGGGAAGGGTTGAGAAACAAACCCAATCGACTTAACATCCTTTTTATCAACAACATAACGCAAGAATGAGCAAAACAAACCCAAAGGTGATATGTCTAACTTTTTCAGCAACTTAGAGAGAAACTAGGCCGCTTTTTTGCGAAATATGAATGCATTGGCCGGGCGATCCATTAAGGATTGTAAACAAGTTATGTGCCTACAATGGCTTAGAAGGAGGACTTTTCAGACTCGCCTTTTGCGGCTCAGTGAGAAAGAGTGTCCTGCGTCGCTCGCGACATTGGCCCCCTAGATCCGAAAAGAATGCAGAGCAAAGTTCTTCTGTGATTCAAAGTCGACGACCTGCCTCTTGTACCCACGTTCTTTGGGCTGGCTCCTAACGCAGATAACCCCAGTTGTGTAACTTGTCGCCGTCTTCATACCAGCGGTCCCCGATGTCAGTCCGGTAGTACATGTTGGGAATGAGGATGTTTTTTATTCTGGAATAGACTTGTGCCTGGGCCTGCTTCATTGTTTGTCCCAACCCGACAACAATGAGCACCACTCCGGAGGTGCCCGCCACCAGCCACTGGCCGTTAACCTGCTTTACATCTTCGATGTGCACTTCGTCTTGAGCAGGCTTCTTAAAAACAATCGCCCCGTTCTTTGAGAAAGACTCGAACGTGGCCTCGTCGTCGAAAGGAAAGGGCGGTACTACAATTCGTACTCCAATCTGAAATCCGCTCTTGACCTTAAGTTTCGGGTCATTCCCGTTCGCCAGATCCCAGAAGAATTGACCGATCGGGGTGATCATGCCCTCCTGCTGAATGCTGATGGTCGGGTATCCAAAGCGCGAGGTGAACTCGAGCGGGTAAATGCCATTGTTGTTAACGATGCAGTTTACGTCGATGTAGCCGACATAACCTTCCTCTGCCAGCTTGGGCTCCATCTTCAACAGCGTCTGGTTAAAGATGCGATTAGGGGTGCTCCAAAACATGGATGTACCCATCTCGCCCGTGGGCGGGCCCAGATTTCCGGGGAAGAGCTTCTTGTGTTCGAAGTTGACGTTGATAGGATAAATGAAGCTCTTCCCATTGAAGAACGCCCCGACCGCAACCTCAACACCGGTCACGCGGCGCTGAAGCTGGAAAACCTTGATCTCCTCCGAGAAGGCTTTCTTGTACGCTTCCAGCATGCGAATGACGTCTTGCCCATCATCTTCCTCGCCGACGAAGAGCCGCCGCTTGACGTTCTGGGCCTCGCCGCTCGGTTTGATGACGTAACGGCCGGGGTTCTGAGCCACGTGCTCGATCGCTTCGTCGAAGGATTCAAACTCACGATAGGGAATAATACTCACGCCGGCCCGCTTGAGCTCTTCCTGGCCGAACGAGCGGTCGTCTTCAAGACGGTCGGTGTAAGCGGTGCCTCCGATGACCTTTTTTCCCTCGGCACGGAGGCGCTGGGCCTTCTCCCCCTGTCCGAGCGTGTCGTCAAAGACGATGAGGTCTGCCCAGTCAGCGTCTGCTTCCCAGTTGCTGGACTTGGGCACGAACCCGTCGGCAATGTCGCGCTCCTTCTGCGCCTCAATGTAATAGCGGACCTCATGCCCTTCCTTCAGCACCTGCCAGGCGATATCACCGATGAGAGAGCTTAGAGAAACGAAAAGGAATTTCTTCTTTTCCATGACTGAGCACCCTTCCCCGCTAGAGAGTCTTACACATCGACCCGATGACGCAGCACTATTCGCGTGAGTGGAATCAACTTACCACCGGCGCCAATGCAACGCAGACCAACCCCGCCACAAAGAAGAGAAACATCAGCGCCAGCAAAAGGTTCACGCCGCCGCGCGCACCTTTGAATTCCTTCCACACGAACACCCCCCAGATGGCGGAGACCATGGTCGCGCCCTGGCCTAGAGCGTAGGAAGTAGCGGGTCCAACCATCTGCTCGTAGGACGCGACAAAATTGGAGACCGTCCCCACTCCCCAGATCATTCCCCCCACCACACCCCAGAGATGAACGGAGCCAGTTCCCTTGAAATAATCACCCGTCGTCACCGGAGAACCTACCACCGGGCGGCGCATGAAGAGATAGTTCACCGGAACGGTGCACAGGAGGATGCCCAAAGCAAACATGAAGAAAACGGTGTAAGGTCCGAGGTGATTCTCTCCCTGCAAGGCCTTGGCAATCAGGGGATAGAAGGCGCCGATGAGCACGCCGGAAAGCAAGCTGACGATGATGCCCTTGGTCGTGACCCTGGCGTCCTGTGCGATCTTGCGATAGGCAAGCGCGTCCAGGACGATGGCAATGCAGACGAGGGCGATGCCTCCGAAGAGCAACAGGGGATTCCCCTTCGGTGTCACAACGTAGTTGAGCGTGGCGCCAATCACCAGCGCCAGGCCGATTCCGATAGGAAAGGCGACCGCCAGGCCCGCAATGGCAATGGCGGCTACGAGCAGAATGTTACCGACATTAAAGATCACCCCGCCGGCAACGGCCATCAGCAGGTGCGAAGTGTCGGCTGTTCCCAGATTGTTAACAAAGCTGTCCGGACTTGCCGCATCGGTTCGGCCAAGTGTGAATCCAACCAGCAACGAAAGGATCAGAATTCCCCACACGTAGTCCCAGTAGAAGAGCTCAAAGCGCCATTTCCCGACGAGCTTCTGGGTGTTGGCCCAGCTTCCCCAGCAGATCATGCTGAGGAGCATCATCAACAGGGCTACAATGTACACCTGCGGAATGAACATAGCTGTCCCTGCCAGTAGTCCCTAGTCCGTGGCCCGTCATCAGCGTCAGTAGCACGGCCATCATGGCCGTGTCCGATACGGAGGGACGCCCGTGCCGCCTCTAACTCCACCGGAAATCGAAGCGCCAGATCTCACTCACAGGCGGCCCGGCGATGTTCTTCACAAAGCTCTGGTGTTCAGGGTGCACCCGGTAAGCCTCCAGAGCCGCTTCATCTTGGAAGTCCATCACCAGCGCAAGGGAATAGCCCTGGGCCGAGGCGTCTATGTTCCTGCCCACCCGCAGATTCATCACTCCCGGAAGTTTGGCCAATTCTCGGCGGGCTTGGTCTATCAGGCCGCGTTCATCCGCCTCGGTAGTTCCAGGCCTCATCTTGTAGAAGACGACGTGGCAAATCATATGCAGTTGGAAGCTCACAGAATCTGGATCTCGTGGCTGGTGATCCAAAAGTCAGCCTGCTGGAAGCGATCCTTCAAGGTCTCCTTGTAGTTTCGGAAGAAATCGTCCGCCTGAACTGAAGATGGAACGTCTATGATAAGCCGCACGAGGAGATCTTCGTAGACAGTCTCCACGATATTTCCACGTTCCAACGGCGGTGATGACGTCCGCCGTCGTACCGGAATAGCGCTCTGTGAGCTCCAAGTTTGTCTGACGGAAACTTCTGTCGCTCAATCGGCCGGCCGTCGTTATAGTACAGTGGTAGGAGTATCTCGTAGCGCGTCCACTTCATTAAGATTCAGCGGGAGCGGCACCCTCTCATAAGGAATCTGGTGGGCATCTAAGGCCTTGAGGGCATACTCTTGGCACACGTAAATCTCGCCGCGCAATGTCCGAACCCTCCCCTGGCGAACCAAAAGCATGAACCCGTCAGCGGCCTGTTCAGCTGACTTAAATCGGATCGCTACCATGCAAGAATCATACCACGCCCTGCTTTTCCCATCCAAGGAGAGGTCCCGCGAAGATTCGGTCTTCTGGCTTCTGACTTCTGGCTTCTGACTTCTGACTCCTGACTCCTGTTACTCTTCCTCTTCTTCCTTACCCACACCCGCCGCGCGGGCGGCGCTGACGATCTTGTCCGTGATGGGCTGCGGGACGATGTCGTAGTGGTCGAACTCCATGGCGTAGGTGCCACGGCCCTGGGTCATGGAGGTGAGGTCGGAGGCGTAGCTGAGCATTTCGGCAAGAGGCACCTGCGCCTTGATGGAAGTGGAGCCGCCCTTGGGATCCATGCCTTGCACGCGACCTCGTCGTCCGTTCAGATTGCCCATAATATCTCCGGCATAATTCTCTGGCACCGTGATCTCTACATTCATGATGGGCTCGAGCAAACAGGGCTTAGCCTGCTCCATGCATGCCTTGAAGGCTTTGGAGCCTGCCAGCTTGAAGGCGATTTCGGAGGAGTCCACTTCATGGTACGAGCCATCGTAGAGAATTACGCGGAAGTCGACGACGGGATAGCCTGCCAGGTAGCCCTTCGAGGCCGCGTCGACGATCCCCTTTTCCACGGCAGGAATGAAGTTCCGCGGTATGGCGCCGCCAAAGATGTCGTTCACGAATTCGAAGCCGCCGCCACGCGCCAGGGGTTCAAGCTTGATCTTGCAATCGCCATACTGGCCGTGGCCGCCGGTCTGCTTCTTGTGCCTGCCCTGCGCGTCAGCTTTGCCGCGGATAGTCTCGCGATAGGGAATCTTAGGCGCCTTGAGTGTAACCTCAATATTGAAGCGCCGTTTGAGTTTGGAGACCGCTACTTCCACGTGCTGCTGGCCGGAGCCTGAAACGAGGAATTCCTTGGTCTGCGGGTCCCGTGAGAAGCGCAGCAGCAGGTCTTCTTCGAGCATGCGGTGGATGGCTGTGGAGAGCTTATCCTCATCGCCACGCGACTTGGGCTCGACGGCGAAAGAGATGGCTGGCTCGGCCAGCTTAACTTTGGCGTAGAGAATGGGGGAGCCCTTATCGCCCAGCGTGTCGCCAGTCAACGTATCCTTGAGCTTGGCCACGGCGCCCAGGTCGCCGGCACGAAGTTCTGCCACTGGCGTCAAGGCCTTGCCCTGCACGACGCTAATGTGAGAAAGCTTTTCAGACCCCCCGCGGCGATAGTTGACTACGTTAGCATCGTTCTTCACCACTCCCGACATCACCTTGAAATAGCTGACGCGACCGGCGAAGGGATCGGCCACGGTTTTGAAGACGTATAAGGATACGGGCTCGCCGTCGGCGATCTTGCGCTTCAAGGGCTTCCCGCCTTCGCTGTCCAGTCCCTCGACCTCGCCGCGCTCGATCGGCGAGGGCAGAAAATCGGCGATGAAGCTCAACAGACTCTCACTGCCAATGTTGGGCAGGGCGGCGCTCGCGAGCACCGGATAGATACGCTTCTCGACGATAGCCTGCCTCAGCCCGGGAACCAAGTCCTCGACGGGTATCGTGCCTTTCTCGAAGAATTCTTCCATCAGCGCGTCATTACCTTCAGCCACCATCTCCACCAGCGCCTCATGGGCCTTACCGGCGGCCTCGGAACACTCGGCGGGGATATCGATTGCCTTCGCCTTGCCGGACCCATTGACGTCGTAAGCCGCCGCCTTCATGCGCACCAGGTCGATGCAGCCCTTGAAATTCTTCTCTTCACCCAGGGGAAGCTGGACGGGGATCACTTGCCTTCCAAAAGCTTGGCGCAAGGTTTCGAGCGCTCGTTCGAAGCTGGCGCGGTCGCGGTCCATCTGGTTGATAACCAGGGCGCGCGGCAGTCCGTACTTCTCCGAGAAGCCCCAGGTTTTCTCCGTCTGCACTTCAACCCCGGCCACACCATGCACTAGCACGAGCGCCGAATCCGCAGGCATCAAGGCCGCCTCCGTTTCGTGGAGGAAAATGTTAAAGCCCGGAGTGTCGATCAGGTTAATCTTGGTCTTGTCCCATTCCGCGTAAGCGAGGGAGGCGCTGATCGAGAACTTGCGTTGAATTTCCTCCTCATCGTAATCGGTCACCGACGTTCCGTCATCGACCCGGCCGAGGCGGTTCACCATGCCGGCGGTGTATAACAGCGCCGACACCAGTTGCGTCTTACCTGTGTCACCGTGTCCCACCAGTGCGACGTTGCGGATGTTCCGACCTTCGTAAATCTTCACTGGGAAACTCCTCCGAAGTGTGCAGTTGAATCGACGAAGTGTACTGTCACCTTGCGCCCGCTGTCATCGCGCCTCCCCTCAAAAGGCGATGCCCCTGCCTAAGGCAGCCATTTGACTGCTAAGAGAATCCAGAATCGTAACATAGTCGTCCTCTCCTGTCAGCGACTGTGGCCACTGCCACTCAGGCCAAGCCCGTGGAGCGCCCCGGCACTTGCTCCCAGGTCACCCAGCGGCGAAGCCGTACGCTACGGTTAGAGCAAGTTTTGAGCGGTCATCAGAAAGCGGACGCGGCATCTGTCAACTACGGCGTGTGTACCCGGGGCGCGGCCTTAGGGGGTTCAATCTGATAGCGATTGGTCAGAATCCTTCTGAGTTGCTCTTTGTACCTCTCGAAGTCAGCCCGCAGACGCACCAGCCCGTCATCCAATTTGAGGCGGTCTTCATAGTCCGAAAACAATGTGCGCTCCGTCGTAAAACAGGCTGGTAGCATGGAGAACAGAGACATGGCCCACATCCGCGGCTCGACACCGGTGTAGACGAGCCTGAACTCAACCCCCTCTTTCGAGCTCACTTGGGCGAACCTGTCACACATCGCGTTCAGGTTCGCGTGGGAACCCAGCTCGGACAGCTGCCCCCAGGTGCGGTGTAACTCATCTAGCCCTTTGAACACACCTTGCTTCTTATGGCGCTCGAATGCTTCCTTGAATGCCTCCTCAGCCGCTTCACC
>DATJKY010000009.1:0-10115 GCA_035490955.1 Terriglobia bacterium
AGCCTTTGGCCCGCAGTTTGGAGAGCTCGTAGCGCAGGGAGGTGAGCCTGTAAAAGCGTGGCTCTCTCGAGTATGTACCTGCGTCTTAGAAAGTTAGTCGCTGAACCTACATCCTCCGCCCAATCGCTTCCGAGAAGCGGCAATGTCCGGTCCGACCTTTAAACCGCGAATCCCAGAATTGCTGTCGGATTCCGTCACCTGAGGCCAAGCAGGCAGGGCTCCGGGAGGGTGACATCCTGTTGGCAGTGAACGGACGACCGCTCAAAGCCACCGCAGTTTACGGTGAACAGGTCCCTCAGCACGCGTCAGTGAGTTCACCAAGCTGTGTAACAGTGGCCTCAGGCGCGGTCCCCAACTCGTCGGGGGTCGCCTTACAGCGATTGAGCCAGAAGGCCTGAAGACCGAACGCGGCCGCGCCCGCCACGTCCCAGTAATTTGAAGACACGAAGCCAATCTCGCCTTTCTTCAACTCTAACGACTCCACAGCCAGCCGGTAAACCTTGGGGCTGGGCTTGTAAGTCCTAACCTTATCCGCGCTGATCAAGGCGGCAAACGCCCCCTTCAGCCCAGCGTGCTCGACCACTGCCTCAAGCATCCGCGGCGAGCCATTGGAGAGGATTGCCAGCCGTTGGCCTTGCAGTGCCCCAAGCCCCGCCGTCACATCGGAATAAGTCTCCAGGTGCAAGTATTCCCGCATCAATTCGTCTTGGTGTGTCACCTCGCAGCGTAAGCCCAGACTGTGGCAGGCATAGACCAAAGCTTCTCGTGTAACCTGCCAGAAATCCGCGTAACGATTCATCAGCGCTCGCAGCCATGTATATTCGAGTTGACGCGAGCGCCAAAGCCGGGTTAGAGCCTCCCCTCGGCCAGGGAAGATCCTCTCCGCTTTTCCCTGCAGCGAGAAAGGGTCGAACAGGGTTCCATAAGCGTCGAAAACCCAGGCCCTAAGTTGACCATGCATAGTCATAACCTGAATAAGTCATTCAGTAATATAGAGTACGCGAATGAATAGTTCGTAGCCTAGCTGAATTAACACTTGGATGGAACCCTGTAGCCTTTTAGATGCGCGAGTGCCTCTTGAACCACCGTTTCGACGGATTGGCTCTCTCGGTTTATCTTGCCCATCAGCATGGCCCCTTGAATTGCGGCGATGCAGAAGGCAGCCATCCGATCCGCACTGGCTACTTGCGCGAGCCGTCCCTGTGATTGCTCCCGGATGAAGAAGGCGGCGAGCTTGTTCTTTATCACCTCGAAAATCAGACTGAGATCCTGGCGAATCAGCTCATCGTTTTCGGTCACTTCGTTGCCAATTGTTCCAAAAGGACAGCCTCGCGTCATGCCATAGCTCTTCTGAAGCTCGACTTGTGTGAGAAACCAGCTTTCCAAGTCCGCCCAGGACGCGATTGCATACTTGAGAGTTGCTGTGCCATTTTTGATTGCCTCCAGATGGGTTTGAAGCACCTCGTGGATCAAACCCTCCTTGCTCCCGAAATAGTGATAGAACTGGCCCTTCCCCGTCCTCGAAGCCTCGATGATCTCGTCCGGGCTGGTCGCCCGGACTCCTTGTTTGTGAAACAGGTCCGCAGCAATTCGAATGGTCCGTAGTCTTGTTTCCGCGCCCCTCGCAAATCGTATTTTCATCGCCTCCTCCAAGTTGTACGTGCGAGTACACTCGCCATTAAAGGCCGCGCCTTATCACGCTTTCCACCCACTTCTCGACATTGTACTTGATTTCTGATTTGCTTCTCTTTATCAATAGAGGCGGCCTGCAGCGGTTTCCGACGTGCCGTGATGAGGTTCGGAACCTGATCGCGGCCTGCCAGGCACGGGATTGTACCAACACGTCCTATTGCCGTCAAGACGGGGCGTGGAGGAATTCAGAACCGAGAGGAGAGTAAAAATGCCTGTACTGTTTATCGAAGCGCCTTCGGGCATTCGCCAGGAGGCAAAGAAGAAGATGGTAGAAAAGATTACCGCTGCCATCGATGAGGCTTACCACATCGGTGAGACGTTGATCTTTCTCCGTGAGTACCCCGCTGAGAATGTTTCCATGGATGGGCGCCTCCAGTCGGAGAATCCCAAAATCCTGGAAGCTCTCAAGAAGATAACCGCCGGAGCTTAGCTCTTGTTGTGGACCACCGGGAAACCGGCCCGCCAAATTGGGCCGGTTTTGCCCATTGATTCGTTTGCGCGTACCGCTCGGCGGATTACTCCGCCTCAGTTCAGATCCTGATGACAGCAAAATGGAGGACTTGGAGCATGACAAATGCCGATAAGACAGTGCTCGTAACCGGCGCGACGGGGCGCCAAGGTGGAGCGGTCATCCGCCACATGCTTCCTAAGGGTTGGAAGCTGCGCGCATTGACGCGGAAGACGGACGGTGCTGAAGTCCAAAGACTGAAAGACCACGGTATCGAGGTGGTGAAAGGAGACATGGAAGATTCGCCTTTGCTCGAACGCGCCCTGCGGGGTACTTACGGTGTCTACAGCGTCCAGGATTTCTGGTCGGTCGGCGCCAAACGCGAAGTGCAACAGGGCAAGAACATGGCGGATGCCGCTAAGAAAGCTGGCGTGGAGCACTTCGTGTACGGCTCCGTGGGGGGCGCAGACAGGAACTCCGGCATCGATCACTGGGAAAGCAAATGGGAGGTGGAGAACTATGTTCGCAAGCTCGGGTTGCTCGCAACCATGATCCGGCCCGCGGCTTTCATGGAGAACTACTACATCGACCAGGTTGAAATCGGCATTCTGAAAGGCAAGCTCATGGATCCCATTCGTGCCGACAAACCTTACCAAACCATCGCCAGCGACGATATCGGCGCCTTCGTGGCACTGGCATTCGACCGCCCAAAAGAGTTCATCGGACTGGAGCTGGAAATCGCCGGAAGCGAGCTGACCAATCCCGAAGCGGCACAGGTTTTCAGTCGTGTTCTGGGCAAGCCAGTGAAATTCCAGAGGCTTCCCATGCCGATGGTTCGGCTTTTGCTGGGCAAAGAGTTCTATCAGATGTTCCGCTGGTTCAATCAGGCCGGCTTCAAGGCTGACATTCCGGCTCTCCGTCGACGCTACCCGGAAATCCACCTCCAGACCTTAGAGAAATGGCTGCGCGCCGAAGGATGGCATAAGCGGGCCCGCCGCGTCCGCCCGCCGAAGGGCTGAAGCGAGAAGAGTGATGCAAGCGATACAACTCCACGATGGCAAGTTCCTGAAGATTTCTCTGGAACAAAAAAACCCGAATGGGCACCAACTGGATGGAAACGACTGCCGCGGTGACCGATGAGGACTCACTGCAGGGCGCTTGAACGCTGTGTTAGAGTGAGGGGCAAAGGTTAAGGCGTGGAAGTGGCCGCAAAGGCAAAGTCGCAGGGAGACTGTGGAGCGAAGACCGCGCCAGATTCGTGGCGTGAAACCTTATTCGCTGATCTGCTTCGCTCGATCCGTCTGCGGCGGAGCTTCTACTTCCTGCCGGAGCTTCACGCGCCGTGGGGCTTTAGGATTGCGGGTAAGGGCACGGTGTTTCACATCGTCGTCGAGGGAACGTGCTGGCTGGAAGTCGAAGGCGTGGCGCCGATACCGTTGTCTGCCGGAGATTTCGTTGTTGTGCCGCGCGACAGCGCCCACCTAATGAGGGATGCACGGACGACGGCGGTCGAGGATTTTTTCGATTTGGTCAAGCGCCGTGCTCCGGACGAGAGAGGAGCGTTTCGCGCCGGAGGCGACGGACCCGTTACGAAGCTCGTATGCGGAGGGATGCAATTCGAGAATGGTCCGACCGACTCCCTTCTGGCGGTTCTTCCTCCTCTAATCCACGTGAAAGGGAAGGACGGAGACGCCGCTCCCTGGCTACGGGCGACAGTCGCCCACATCCTAGAGGAATTGGAATTGCACCGCCCCGGTACGGAGGCGGTTGTCACGCGGCTGGCCGACATCTTGTTCATTCAAGCAGTCCGGTCGTACTTTGAAGACCACGCAGCAGCGGACTCCGGTTGGCTTGCCGCTCTTCGAGATCAGCACATCGGCCCTGCAGTGGCACTGCTCCACGCGCATCCGCACGAACCATGGACGGTTGCCTCTGCGGCCCATCGCGTAGGCCTCTCTCGGTCCGTTTTCGCAACCAGGTTCACGCAGCTCGTCGGCGAGCCGCCACTTCGCTATCTTACGCGCCTGAGGCTGAACGTAGCCACCACGCGGTTAAGGGCAAGCAATGACAAGTTGAGCGCCATTGCGGCTGCCGCAGGCTATGAATCCGTGGCCGCCTTCATCAAGGCGTTCAAACGACACTTCAGGATGACTCCGGGCGAGTATCGCCGAGGTCGTCAGCCCAGCGGATCGGCCTACACTGCCCAGACCTAAGTGCAGCCCCTCACACGCCGCCACCTAGCCCCTTCATATTTCGTACGAACTGCAAACGAAAAAGGCGTTTCGGAGACCGATGCCTGCGCGACTAAAGATCCCGAATGTGCATCTATGTTCATCCACGTTGATGGGCATGGAGGAATCCGATGGCGCAACTGGCAGAACATCCGACGGTAAAACGCTTCTACAAACAGGCATCTAGCCCGAGCGAGCAAACGCAAGCCTGCATCCTGGACCATGCCTGGTTGTGCCGTCTGGCTTTGGATTGCGGCGCGGATAATGCTGGGTTGGTCGAAATCATGCGCCCTGGGCTGGACCCGCAACGGGAGGAGATCCTCAGGAACTATCCCTGGACAAAGTCTCTGCTGAGCCTGGTTGTCCGCATGGCACGCGAGCCCGTGCGTGGGGCGCCGCGATCAGTGGCCAATCTTGAGTTCCATCGAGCCGGTCATCATGTCAACGAGATCTGCGCAACAATCGTGGCCAAGCTTGAGGTGCGTGGCGTGCGGGCGGTCAATCCCTCGATGGGCTTCCCCATGGAGATGTATCAAACCCCGGGGCATGCCATCTGGGTGGTCTCGCACAAGCCCGTCGCGGTCGAGGCCGGGCTCGGCCACATGGGCATTCACCGCAACCTGATTCACCCAAAACATGGCAATTTTGTGCTATTGGGAACCGTGCTGATGGAGTGTGAAGCCAGCGATTACGATCACCCCATCGATTACAACCCCTGCCTCGAATGCAAGCTGTGCGTAGCCGCTTGTCCCGTAGGCGCGATTGGGCCGGACGGCTCGTTCAATTTTTCTTCCTGCTTTACCCACAATTATCGCGAGTTCCTGGGCGGCTTCTCCGATTGGATCGAGCAGGTGGCGGACGCGCGCGACGCCATCGACTATCGGCGGCGGATCAGCGAGCCCGAGACGGCGTCGATGTGGCAGAGCCTCAGCCATGGCGCCAATTACAAATCAGCCTACTGCATGGCTGTTTGTCCGGCCGGCGAGGACGTGATCGGCCCCTACCTGCGTGATAAGCAGCGTCACCTCAAGGAGGTAGTGCGGCCGCTTCAGGAGCGCGCCGAGCCGGTCTACGTAGTGCCAGGCTCCGACGCCGAAGCGGTGGCGGGGCGGAAATTCAAGAACAAGACCGTGAAGCCGGTGAGCAACGGGCTCAGGCCGCGCTCGATTGCCGGGCTGCTTAATTTCATGCCCTATGTCTTCCAGCCGAACCAATCGCGGGGCCTCGACGCCACCTTTCATTTCACTTTCACCGGGGCGGAAAAGCGCGAGGCCACCATCACGATCAAGAATCGGACGCTCAACATCCAGGACGGCCTCGTTGGCAACTCCGACATGCACGTGACCGCCGACTCCAACACCTGGCTCGGTTTTCTTGCCAAGGAAAAGAGCCTGCCTCTGGCGCTCCTCACAAGAAAGATTCGCTTAAGGGGCAATCCAAAGCTGCTTCTCGCCTTCGGCAAATGCTTTCCTTCCACCGGGACACGGCACGAGCAGGTCGAGGTCCTACCGCAACCTTCAAAGCTGCGACGCGAGCCCTTACTCTATCAGAAGAACGATCCAGCCACGGGAAAGATCAGGTGGCGAGGCAAGCTCACGCTCGCGGAAGTCGAAGACGTCACTCACAATGTGAAGACACTCCGTTTCAAACCTCCGCATGGCGGACCGATACCCTTCAATTACTTGCCCGGTCAGTTTCTTACCCTCCATATCGCGCCGCGGGGCATTCCGATTAAGCGCTCCTACACTATCGTCTCCACACCCACTTGGCGGGACCGGATCGAGATCACGGTCAAGCGTGAAGACCAGGGCTTGGTGTCGCGATGGTTGCATGACGAGCTCAGGACTGGTGACGAAGTTGAGATCGAGGCCCCTAATGGGAGCTTCATCTTCAGCGGGAAAGAGGCGGATAGCGTGGTGCTCATTGGCGGCGGCGTGGGTATCACGCCCATGATGAGCGTGGCGCGTTATCTCACCGAGACCAGTTGGCCAGGTAAGGCCTACTTAATCCTCGGCTTCCGGGCTCCCCGCGATTTCATATTTCGCAATGAGATCTCCGAGTTGCGGACCCGCAACGCTAATCTCAGTGTCACTGTCACCATGACCAGGCCTGGAGACGAGCCATGGTCTGGAGCTGTCGGCCGCATTGATGCCACGCTGCTCGCTTCCGCAGTGCCGGACATTGCAACGCGCCGGGTGCATATATGTGGCCCGCCCCTGATGATGGACGCTACAAAGGCCGTGCTCGTTAAGCTTGGTGTGCCCGACACACAAATCAAGACCGAGGCGTTCGGCACCGTCAAGCGCGATCCCACGGCGAAGGGTGCTCCATCGACTGAAGTCGCAGGCAAGGTGGTGTTCCAGGCTTCGGACACAACTGCACCGGTTCCGGTCGGCGCCACGATCCTCGATGTGGCCGACGAAGCCGGCGTCTTCATCGACAACGCCTGCCGGTCGGGAACCTGCGGCTCCTGCCGCGTCAAGCTCGTATCGGGCAGTGTGAGGATGGCCGTGGAGGAGGCGCTCACCGAAGAGGACAGGGCCGAGGGTTACATCCTGGCCTGTCAGGCCAGAATCCAGGGTGACGCAAAAGTTGATGCGTAAGGGCGGCGCGAATGAATTCGGCTACTGCTTGTTGATGTTATTGGTAGCGACATCGACCTACACCTGGCGTCTAACGCCTTACGAAAGGAACGGCGCCGATTGCAGGGGATGCGAGGCCACTTTCGGTGAAGCACGAGTAGGAGTGCTTACTAGATTGGCCGAAAGGTCCGCAGGAGGGCGACAAGATGACTAAAGGATGGGTTGTGGTTACTGGCGCATCTTCCGGAATCGGCTTGGCGTTCGCAAGGGAGCTTGCCCGACGTGGACATCCCGTGCTCGCCGTGGCTCGGCGGCGCGAACGGCTCGAGGCACTGATGAGGGAAGCGGCTGAACACGGCGGACGCGTCGAGCCCTTGACAGCCGATCTTACGGCAGAGCAGGGTGTTACATCCGTAGTACGGCGCACCGAGGAGTTGGGCGAAATCGAGTTGCTGATCAACAATGCCGGCACTGCCAATGCCGGTGACTTCCTCGGAGCATCTCTGGACCACGAGATCGGGGCGATAAGGCTGAATGTCGACGCTGTCGTGAGATTGACCCACGACGTCCTTCGAGGAATGGTGCACCGCGGGCGTGGAGCTATCCTCAACTTAGCGTCCGTCGTTGCCTTTCAGCCTTTTCCTCATTTTGCCGTGTATGCAGCTTCCAAAGCCTTCGTCTTGTCGTTCACCGAAGCCCTCGCCGAAGAAGTCAAGGGAACAGGAGTGCGGATCCTGGCGCTTTGTCCTGGCTCAGTTGCAACAGAGATCGACGTCTTCGCCCATAACGAGGGACTCCTTGGGAAGTTGCCAAGCCTTACGGCTGAACAAGTGGTGAAAACGGGGCTTCAGGCGCTGGGTGATGGGCGTGTCGTCAAGGTTGTCGGTGGTTTCAACCGGCTCCTGCCATTCATGGACCGTCTTATGCCGCGCCCGACGATACGGTGGCTGATGGCAGTTAGCGCCAAGCCGCCCCGAACGATGCGTGCTGACAAGGGGGGTCTGTGAGTCAAGAAATAGATCAGTCCAAGGAAACGGAAGAACAGGAGGAAATGTGAAGGGCAACGTTGGACGAGCGATCGTAGGCGGGTTCGTCGGCACTGTATTGCTCACCTTAATGATGCGTTTTGTAGCTCCCATGATGACGGGACAGAGGATGGATATCGCTGCCAGGCTCGGCGACATGGTCGGCGTAGGGCCGGGAGTGGGAATGGTGATGCACTTCCTGAACGGCTCCGTAATCTTTGCGCTGATCTACGTGTACGTCCTGTGTCGGTTTCTCCCGGGAACTCCCTGGCAAAAAGGATTGCTGTCCGGAGTGTTCTTTTGGCTGGGACTAGAGATTGTGGTAATGCCATTGATGGGCGGCGGCGTGTTCAGCTGGCAGATGGGCGGGATGAAGGCGGTAATGGCCGCTTTAGCCGGCCACTTGGTTTACGGGGCCACGCTAGGCGGTATCGCGGGAGCTCCACCTGAAAAGTAAGCCGGGACAGGGAATTAAAGGAAAAGAAAACGGGCACAAGGTGGCCGTCCTTTCCGCAACCGACGCAACTGGACCCCTCACCCAAGGGAAAAGCGGAGAGGAACACCTCTTTCTCCAAAGGGGGGCGCTAGGCTGGGTAGCCTCGATCACGGACCTGGCAGATCGTTCCCCGGAAGGATCTGCTCGGGACGGCAAACTTTCTCACCAAGCCGGGAATATTTCTTGAGGTCCTGTCCTTTATGTGTGTGAGCAGTGACGCAATGCGAATTGCGCGGTCACTGTGATGACCACAACGTTAAGGAGGATTTTCCATGAGTAAACGCAAGCTCGTAATCGCCGCGATCGTCGTCGCAGGCAGAATCGCCTGGTATGCATTCCGACCCGAGAGACTCTTCGTCAATAAGGCGGTGAGCGAGAGCCTGCCTACAGCAGCTTCGGCGGCAGCGCCTCAACCTATCAGCCTCGAATCAGGCAGCTTTCACGAAGGAGCGCACAAAACTTCGGGTGTCGCCACGATTCTCCAGCTTCCCGACGGTAAGCGGGCACTCCGGCTTACAAATTTCGCAACTTCCAATGGTCCTGATGTCCATGTCTACCTGGTCGCCGCAAGCGACGTGACGGATAGCGCTGCGGTGAAGAAGGCCGGCTTTTTAGACTTAGGCTCGATTAAGGGCAACATCGGGGACCAGAACTATGACGTGCCATCCGACGTCGACCTCAACAAGTATCGGGCCGTAACCATCTGGTGCGCCCGCTTCAACGTCAATTTTGGTACTGCTCCTCTCGCCGCACAGTCCGGGGGAACTTCAGCCGGCACGCCGCCCAAAGCACTGGTCGCGGGCAACTTTCACGAAGGAGCACACAAGACCTCTGGCCTGGCTACCATCTATCAGCTCGATGACGGCAAGCGGATACTCCGGCTGACAAACTTCGCCACCTCCAACGGTCCTGACGTCCATGTCTATCTGGTCGCCGCCAACGACGCAACGGACAGCGACACCGTGAAGAAGGCTGGCTTTGTCGACTTGGGGTCGATCAAGGGTAACGTCGGCGACCAAAACTACGAGGTGCCGTCGGACACCGACCTAGGCAAGTATCAGGCTGTGACCATCTGGTGCGCCCGCTTCGGCGTCAACTTCGGCACCGCGCCGCTCACGGTTCAAAACTGATTTGCCGAAGCAACGCGAGCCGAATCTAGGAGTGGATCCCATGGCCGTACTGGTAGCGGAGACGAACCTGGAAGTCAGCAAGCGCGAGGCGCGCACTCTCACCCAAGAAGAACAGCGGCTGGAAGAGGCGCGCGCTCGAACGGTCCACTGGAAGCGTTGGGGGCCTTACCTCAGCGAGCGCCAGTGGGGTACGGTGCGGGAAGATTACAGTCTGAACGGCGCGGCGTGGGACTACTTCCCGCACGACCACGCACGCTCCCGAGCCTACCGCTGGGGCGAAGACGGCATCGGCGGCATCTCGGACCGGCACCAACTGGTCTGCTTCGCGCTGGCGCTCTGGAACGGTCGCGATCCCATCCTGAAAGAGCGGCTCTTTGGTCTGACCGGCAGCGAAGGGAACCATGGCGAAGACGTCAAAGAGTACTACTTCTATCTCGACTCGACGCCGACCCACTCCTACATGAAGTTCCTCTACAAGTATCCTCAGGCGGAGTTTCCGTACCGCCGGCTG
>DATJKY010000010.1:0-4471 GCA_035490955.1 Terriglobia bacterium
GGATCGCCAGATCCTTGTCGGTATCCGAATACTGCTGGGAAAGTCGCTGGGCTATGACGTCGAGCGATGCCTGTGCTTGTTCAAGACTTTTTCCGGGCCGCAAGCGGGCACCTACGTAAAGAGTGCGAGAGGCACGATCAGTCATGAAATCTGGTGCGTGGTCGGCCATACCCAGCGGCAAGTAGGCCTGTGGGGCCACCAGGATATTGACACCGTAGAATCCATTTGGAGCCACGCCCACAATCGTTACGGAGTGGCCGTCGACGGAGACTCTCGTGCCGACAATCTCAGGATCTGCAGCAAAGTGTTCCCGCCAATAGTTATAGCTCAACACCATCACAGGGTCGGCACCTGGCGTGTTGCCTTCTGAAGGCAAAATGAAACGTCCCAAAGCCGGCTTTATACCCAGCGTGGAAAAGAAGTTTCCGCTGACATAGCTGGTTCTTATCCGCTCAGCCTTGCCGCGCACACTTAGGCCATCGAACTTGGACAGATAACTGAACATTCCGGAGAAGACGTTCGTGCTTTCGTCACGCAAGTCGCGATAATCCGGAATGGAGAACAGCGGCAGCGCAAAACCCTGCTTTTGTGGACGATCAAGTATTGTGATCTGCAGGGGGTCTACAACCGGGAGAGGTCGCAGCAGGAATGAATCGACCACACCGAAAATGGCAGCGTTCACCCCGATGCCAAGGGCGAGGGTGATCACAGCAACACTCGTGAAACTCAGATTCTTGCGCAGCATCCGTAGGCCGAAGCGCACGTCCTGAACAAAGTCGTAAACCCAATTCACCTGCCGCGTGTCGCGGCAATCTTCTTTCCTTTGTTCCAGACCATCCATGGCCCGCAGCGCGGCGTGACGCGCTTCTTCCAGCGGCATCCCATGCGTGAGATACTCTTCCGTTTTCCGCTGCAAGTGGTAGCGAAGCTCTTCGTCTAGCTCTTGCTCCACTAACTGCCGGCGAAAGAGCGAACGCAGCCTTAAGGGAATCGCGTAAAGCCAGTGTTCCAGACGCATCACGCCTCCTTGCGAGCCTGGAGACTCTTGCGGCCCTCAGGCCTCCTTTAGCCTAACGACATGCGAAATTGCGGCCGACAGCCGGTTCCAGTTAGCCGCTTCTTTTTCTAGCTCTCGCCGCCCGAGCCGTGTCAGCGCATAGAACTTCGCGCGGCGGTTATTCTCTGTGGCCTTCCACTCGGCAGAAATCCAGCCTTCCTGCTCCAGCTTGTGCAGAGCCGGATATAGCGATCCGTCGCTGACCTGCAAAACGTCACCTGAAACCTGCTTCAGCCGCTGGCTGATCGCGTAGCCGTTTAGCGCCTCCAGCTCGAGAATCTTCAGCAGCAGCAAGTCTAATGTTCCTTGAACCAAATCGGAAGGTTTGCTCATTTCCCCCTCGGTTACCGAGAGCAGTATACACTTGCTCCCCTCGGTAAGCAAGAGCAAGTTGACTGCCAGAAGTCGAAGCCGCCGTCTCTTTGGGCGAGTAATCGCAAAGCTCTTGGAATACGCCGCAGAGTTTACGAGCGGGCAACTCCCGGAATGTCGGCGACTCGGAAGTTGGAACTACGCGGCGATATTCCAGCGAGTCACATGGGGTCGCGGTCCACAACTCCCTTGCTGCCTAATCCAACGGATGTGCGCCATTGCTCACAGCACGCGGGAGCGAATGTCGATTTCGGAGACGAGGGTGCGGTGGACCGGGCATTTCTCGGCAATCTCAAGCAGCTTCGAGCGCTGCTCTTGGGTTAGCCGCCCCGCGAATTCGAGGTCGCTGTCGATGTGGTCGAGCATTCCTTCTTTGGTTTCGCAATCGGCGCAGTCGGCTGCGTGAATCTTACTGTGGCGTAGCCTAACGGTGACTGCTTCGAGCCGCCAGCTCTTGCGTCGCGCATACAGCGCAACCGTCATCGAAGTTCAGGCACCCAAGGCAGCAAGTAGTAAGTCGTAGGGAGTTGGGCCCGTGTCGGCTCCGCCAGCAGCCACGGGCTCGTCTGCCGTCAAAGGATGTCGGCCCGCGAGAATCTCCTGCGCAAATCCTGCCGCGCTCCCGCGGACAACCACTTCATTTATGTCAACCATCGTCACACCCCTGTGGAAAAAAATCTTTACCAATGATTCTTTACTACGGATGAGAATGTAACTCTATCGGCCGATACTCGGCTCCCCTCATTTCTGGCAGACCGACAAAGCGCGGTTCTTAAAAGAGCAAAGGAGGTGCTAGGCGGCTTGTCGGCTAACAGGAAATATGTTTTTGGTCGCAAACTCACGTCACGCTAATGCCCAGGCCGCTTGACCCTATGAATGCCGGGCGACCCACACAGCGGGGATAAGGTCTGGAAGGCAACGGATTGGGAGATCGGCAAGCCCGGGGAGAATCGTGGAAAAGTAATCGCGCACCGGAACTTGCAGCCGCCGGCAGCTTTCCACGACCGAGAGAATTGCCGCAACCTTCGGTCCCGCTTGTGGGCTGCCGATGTGCAACCAATTCTTTCGACCAAGAGCTACCGGACGCATGGAGTTCTCCGCCAGATTAGTACTTAGCTCTAATTCGGGATACTCCAAGAAGCGGGTGAGCTTCCTCCACAGTGCGAGCGTGTACTGGCAGGCCTTGCTGAGTGCGCTGGAAGGCAATGCAACGGACTGCGCTGCCTCGATCTTGCTGCGGATATCATCGAGAAGAGGTCTCGCTGTCTCTTGACGCCGGATATGACGCGCCGCAGTAGTCAGTGTCTTGCGGCGAGCCTCTGCATCGACGGCAAACACTTCGTCCATCTGAGCCACAATCGGGGTTGCAACCGGATCTCGGGGATTTAGTTGCACGGCTTCGAAAAACTGTCTTCTTGCATGAGACCAACAAGCGGCATGTACCATTCTCGGCCCACCGATTTGGTCATACGCCGCATAGCCGTCGGTTTGGAGAATGCCCTCGAACTGTCCCAGAAACCGCTTCGGTCCGTCCCGTCCTCGACCCAAGCGGAAGTCGAACACCACGCTTCCTCCTGGGCGACTGTATTGCCACAGGTAGGCTTGGTGATTCTGTCCCCGGCCCTCGCGTGTCTGCACGTCCACTGCGGTTTCATCCGCCTGAATGTAACTTCCGCTGATCAATTCTCGCCTCATTGCCGCGACCACAGGGATCAGCAACTCGCCAACTTTCAGGACCCACCCGTCTAGCGTTGCGCGGCTGATGTCCAAGCGGAGGTCTCTTGCCAGAATCATGCTCTGCCGATGCAGGGGCGTGTGATTGCAATATTTGGCTACGACCGTCTCGATGACGATGCGGTCACTCGCCAGGCATTTCTCGATGATCCGTGGCGGCGGGGGCGCTGAGACGACGCCGAGATCCTCACACGACCGGCAAGCCCGCTTCTCTCGTTTCGTGAGCAGTACAAAGTACTTCGCCGGCTCCACATCCAACTGAGAACTCTCTTCGTAGCCGATCACCACTCTTTCTTTGCCGCAGCGTTTGCATACCCGCTGATCTAATGCGCAGGGCAGAATCCGCTCCACGCGAGGAAGATTCGCCGGCAACTCCTGGCGACCCGGATGCTTGACGGACTTCTTGGTCGAGCGATGCACTGGCGCGTGCTCGCTCTCCGCCTGCTCGATTACTTCACTGACGAGAGGCGCAAGCTCGAACAATTGCAATTGCGCCTGCGAAAGTTTTTCCGCGCCAGCTCCATATTTCTCGATCTGCATCAACCGCAGGCGCTCTTCCAGCACGCGAATCCTCAACTCCGCATACTGCAGCCGGCTCTTCAGTTGTGCGATGAGTTCCAGATCGGCTGGTGCTGAAGGAATGGGAGCTAAACTCACAATGGGTTAATGATTTACCAGAGTCGATCGAAAGGTTCAAACAAGCACGCAACTTATGCGGCAGCGTGTCCCTCGGGGGAGGCCTTCCGGTACCACAGCTTGTGCTTGGTCTTGGTCAGATCGATCCCACCCAGTAATAAGGAGAGCTCTTCGTGACTCAGGATGACCTTGCCCTGCGCATCCCCGGATTGCGGCCAGGTGAAACGCCCTTTCTCCAACCTCTTGGCGCAGACCCAGAGTCCGCTTCCGTCCCAGACGAGGACCTTCAGCCGATTGCGTTGGGCGTTGCAGAAGAAGAACAGGTGCCCGCTCAGAGGCTCACACGACAAACGATCGCGGACGAGACCGTACAGCCCTTCAAACCCCTTGCGCATGTCGGTGACCCCGGCGGCCAGATAGATCCGTGTAGCTGGGCCCAGTCCAAACACGGCTTACGCCCGCTCCAGGATGGCCACCAAGCGTTCGAACGTACTCGTATCAAAATCAGGATGCACCTCGATCCGGCGCCCGCCCGGCAGCACCACGGCCAGCCCACAACTCGGTTCGTGATGCTTCGGCGATTCCCTGGCCGCCAACTCCACCGGCACGAAACGACCGACCGAAGAAGTTGGTCTGCGCCTTCTCTTCCAACGCCGCTTCTTCAGATGGCGA
>DATJKY010000011.1:0-4971 GCA_035490955.1 Terriglobia bacterium
GCGGGCGGCGTTAGTTGCGGGCTGTCGTCTTTCCTGGGCTTTGGCGGGTTTTGGTCTCTAGGGGATCGGGGCTTTGCTCCCTTTCAGGGCGGGACCAACGTTTTCTACATCGCCGACTCCTTCGATATGATTCGGGGCAAAAACGATATAACCGTCGGCGGGGAATTTCGCGCCAACCAGATGAACGTCTTGACCAACGCCTTCCAGGATGGGTTCGGGGGTTTTGTGGGAGCATTTAGCAATAACGCTTTGGCAGATATGCTCCTGGGCATCCTAACTTTCGGCGAGCATGACCAGACCTTCCAGGGTCCTATCACCGGCCGGCGCTGGAAGATGTTTCGTCCCTTCGTTCAGGACAACGTCCGCGTGTCGCCGAACCTCACCTTAAATCTTGGCCTAGCCTGGGCCTTCGTCCCTCCCATCAAGGAAGCGTTCAATCGCCAGGCGAACTTTAACTTTCGAACCGGTCAGTTCCTGGTTGCGGGCAAGAATGCCAGTCCTACCGTAGGCCTTTCGACCGATTATACTGCCCTCGAGCCACGGATCGGCCTGGCTTGGACCCCGACAGCAGATCACAAGACTGCAGTCCGCGCGGGCTACGCGATCTTTCACGATTCCTCTTGGAACCAGGGTGCCCAGGGCTTGTGGGAGAATCCCCCTTACTTTGGAGCGTCCTTTCCCGCCTTCGGGCAAAGCATATCGCACGGTTTCGGCATCAACTGCAGCCCGATCTGCCAGCCTCTGACGCAACCCACCAGCCTTTCCCAGTTCGGGGGCACTCTGCAGTCCATAGCAAACCTGAACTTCAAGTTGGGCATGATCCAGCAATTCAACGTGAACGTCGAGCGCCAGCTTCCCGGCGACGTGGTGCTGACGGTGGGATATGTCGGAGCTCGGAGTACGCATCTTTTGGAAGGCGGCCAGAACCTTAATCTTGCCTCACCAACGGCGTGTGGCAAAGTTTCCGGATATACCTTTGGCTGCGGTCAGCCCAATGAACCTTGGATCGTTAACCCGGCTAGCTCAACCACCGCGGCCCAGTGTGCGAGCAATTCCACGCTGCCGGGGTGTTTCGGCTTCATCTACAATGCCTTTGACAACGGTTTTTCCCGCTACGATGCCTTGCAGGTGAAAGCTGAGACAAAGAGCGGCAAACACGGTCTCTACATGCTCCTCGGTTACACGTACTCGAAGACCACGGACAGCGGTCTGTCAGATGGTCTGGGCAGTAACATCGGCGCCCTGTATTACCCGCTGCCTAACATAGGAAACGCCGATAGCGGGCTTTCGCAAATCAACCTGGCCCAAAACTTCACGGCCAGCGTCGTTTACGACCTGCCCTTCGGCAAAGGCAAGGCGTACGGAAACAACTGGAGCGGGGCCTTGAACGCATTCCTGGGTAACTGGCAAGTTAATGTAATTCAGCGCGCGATTACTGGCTTTCCCCTTTTCATCATCGACAGCAACGGGACGACCTCAGGAGTGAATTTTCAGAATAACGGGGCCAACAACATTCGGCCTAACCAAGTCTGTAACCCGCGGCTCAGCAACCCGACGGTGGCACAGTTCTTCAATCAAAGCTGTTTCGTGCTTCCGCCAGCCGGCGAACTCGGCTTCGCCTCTCGCACGCCGATGTCCGGACCGCGGTTCGTGAACACGGATTTCTCGGCCGTCAAGAATTTTGTTCTACCCTTCCGCGAGAGCATGTTCCTGCAGTTCCGGGCTGAATTCTTCAATCTGTGGAATCATCCGCAGTTTTATGTTCCCATTGTAGACATAAACGCGGCAGGCTTCGGAACGATTAACTCCACCGTGAACAACCCGCGTCTGATCCAGTTTGCGTTGAAGCTCACGTTCTAGAACCCAGTGACGAGTGACAAGTGAGGAGAAGGGTAGCGCAGACTTTTTGCCTTTTAAAGTCTGCGGCTTTTTTAACAAACATCTCAGAAGCGCCGAGCTACTCAGTTAGTTGAGCCAACAGAAGTTCCCCTGTGAAAAGCCGCAGAGTTTCTGGGAGGCGAAACTCAGCGCTACCCCTTCTACCCCTCCCCTGCGATACCTCCATGGATAAAATCAAAGTGATTGTTGACCAGGACGCGCGCGGTCCCGGTACGAGCGACATGCAGGCGATCCTGGGGTTTTTGCAGTCTGACGCGTTCGAAGTCCTCGGTATCACTACGGTGAGCGGCGATCAGTGGGTGAGGGAGGAAACCCAGCATGTGCTGCGTCTGGTCGAAATCGCCGAACGGACCGACGTGCCAGTGGTCCAAGGGGCCGAGTACCCGCTAGTGAACTCCAAGGAAGAGTCCGAACGTTGGGAGGCACTCTACGGGAGACTCGAATACAAAGGGTGCTGGACCGAGCACTTTCCCGCCGGCCGTTCCACCATCTTCGAGCAGTTCTATCACGCGCCGGAAATCGTGCCCCCGCTGCCCGAAGGTGCTCCGCAAATCAAGCCGCACCCGGGAACCGCGGCACAGTTCATCGTGGAGATGGTCCACAAATACCCGGGCCAAGTCGTGCTATGGTCCGGCGCGCCGCTCACCAATTTCGCGCTCGCGCTGCGGCTGGATCCCGAGGTAGCGATCCTGGCCAAGCAACTCGTGGTCATGGGCGGGGGAATGTACGCTAACAAGGGCGGCATCCGGGTGACGGACGCACGTCGCGAGTTCAATTGGTGGTTTGATCCGGAGGCGGCCCGTATTGTGCTGCGCGCCCCGTGGAAGAAGGTTACAATCACCCCGATTGATATTTCCGTGAAAACCCGTCTTAGCCCCGAGATCCGCGCCGAGATCGCTCAAGCTGACACTCCGGTGGCGCGGTACCTCACCGAGTACTCGCTGCTGGGCTACATGTGGGACGAGATTGCCGGTATTGCACTGATAGAACCCTCCGTTATCACCGAGCAGAGACAGTTGTACGTTGATGTGGACATCGACCACGGCGCCGGGTACGGCAACACGCTCTTCTGGGAGGCAACCAACAGTGTGCCTCCCTACGAGCGGCTGGCCACGGTGCAGTTTGATCTTGATGCCGAGAGGTTCTACCGGATCTACACCGACCTCATGACTCGCCCTCCGGGGCGGGGGCGTGCAGGATGAAAACGACTCACCACAGAGCGCGCAGAGAAAAAAAGAAAACGAACTCAGCCTGCTCCGTAGCGGTAGGACCCAGCTTCGTCGCACGGCGCGAGGAAAAGCAGATCCCTCGCTCCGCTCGGGATGACATGTCATTCCGAGCGAAGCGGAGCGGAGCGAGGAATCTGCTTTTGGGTTCTCGTGTCAGTGTTCTCCGTGACCTATGTGGTATGGGGTTTCGCACGTTCCTGATCTTGATGCTGGGATTGCTCACGATCCCGGCTTACGGTCAGCGGCGCCGTAAGGTGATTATCGACGAAGACGCAGCCGGACCCGGCGGAAGCAACCTGCAGGCAATCATGACCGTAGTGCAGTCTCCCGGCATCGAAACGCTGGGGATAGCCGTGGTCAGCGGCGACCAGTGGCGCGACGAGGAACTCACCCACATTTTACGTTTGCTTGAAGTCGTCGGCCGGACAGATATTCCCGTTCTGCCCGGCGCAGTGTTTCCGCTGGTTCACACGCGTGAGCAGGCGTTGCTCGACGAAGCACTCTTCGGCAAGATCAATTACATGGGTGCCTGGGATCCGCGTTGGTGGCACGAGCCGTTCGTGGTGCCGTCGGCGGCAGTTCCCGAGGGAATGCCAACAACGAAGCCGGCGAGCGAAGACGCTGCTCATTTCATGGTGCGGATGGTCCACGAGTATCCGCACCAGGTTACGCTGATTGCGGTTGGTCCGATGACGGACCTGGCCCTGGCACTCCGGCTTGATCCCCAGTTTTCTGAGCTTGCCCAGGAGCTGGTTTTCATGGGCGGAAGCATCAACCCGGTGACGGACGCGGCCGAATGGGAAAGTGATCCACGGCACGAATTCAACTTCTGGTTTGACCCGGAGGCCGCGCACATTGTCTTGACCGCTCACTGGGCGAAAGCCACTTGCATACCGGTAGATGTCTCAATCAAAACGCACTTCACCCGAGCTATGGCGGAGCAGATCGCGAAGAGTGGCACTCCCCTCGGGCAATACCTGCTCAAGTACTACTCTTCCCACGTCGATTACATGTGGGACGAACTGGCGGCTGCAGCGTGGCTCGACCCGAGCATCATCACGAGCGAGCGACAATACTATCTCGGTGTCAACATCGAGCACGGGCCGAACTACGGCGATACCCTGACTTGGCCGGAACGCGACAAGCCCAAAATCAGCGGGGTGCCGGTCCACGTCTTGATGGACCTGAACAACGAGAAGTTTGCCAAGCTCTTCGTGGACCTGATGTCATCTCCCTCGCCTAGAAAGCTGCCCTGAAAAAACCCCTCACCCGGCTCTCCCGCTTCGCGCGATCGCCACCCTCTCCCCTGGGGAGAGGGTGCCCGAGGTACGAGGGCGGGTGAGGGGTTATTTTCATGGTTTCTGGCTGCCACCTGGCGGCAGGAGCGACTGCCCTGAAATCAACTGCCAAGTGACCGGGCAGCCGATTTCGCGATCAGGCCATTCGCCACGCGCTTGATGGCCGCGACTTCCTCCGTGGTCGCCGTGGCCACGCACGCCCGGACGAGCTCACCACAACGGTGGCGAACGGCTTCGGAGTTGGCAGGGTCTTCCCCACGCACAACGAGGAGTTCCTTCAGCCAGTGCTTGCCGTATCCGGCATGAATCGTCTCGTCGGCCCAGTCAAAGTCCATGTCGTGCTCGCTCAGCTTGTCACCGTAGGTGTGGAAGAGCGCGGCGCGGACCGGCTTGTGCCGGATGTTCTTTGTCTCGAAGAAATACAGCATGCCAAGCCGGTAGATCGGATCCTGGCCTGCGGCGCTCTCATAAATGTAGGTCCCGAGCGGGATCTCGGCAGTATCGAATCCCCACGCGCACAGCCGGTTGTAGCCCATCTGGCAGTG
>DATJKY010000012.1:0-5812 GCA_035490955.1 Terriglobia bacterium
AGCTTGCCGGCGAGCACCTGATCGCGGCGCTGCTGCCCCAGCATTTCCTCATCCGAAGCTGCGGTCTGTATGGGGTGGGTGGCAGCAAGTCGAAGGGCGGGAATTTTGTCGAAACAATGTTGCGCAAGGCTAACGACGGAGAAAGCATTCGGGTGGTTGACGATCAGGTGCTCACTCCCACGCACACGCCGGAGCTCGCGCGCAAGCTCTGGCAGTTGCTCGAAGCGAAGGAATATGGACTTTATCACATTACCTGCCAGGGCGAGTGCAGTTGGTATGGGTTTGCCGCCAAAATCTTCGAGCTGGCAGGCTTGAAGCCGGATCTGCGCCCGGTAGCGTCTGCCGAGTTTCCCACCGTGGCCCGGCGACCTCCCTATTCGGTGCTGGATAACACGCGCCTGCGCGGCCTGGGTCTGGATGACGTCAAGCCATGGCCGGAGGCCCTGGCGGATTACCTGCGGATGCGACCGGCTCAGACGCAGACTGACGAAAGTGCGTAGCGGCCGCCGTCCTTGCGCACTTATGGTCCTGAGACGGGTGCCGAAGGGCGCCCGCCCTCCTGCTTCGCGGCGAGTCAGAAGGTGTGAAAGAATCGCTGGCCACCGGCTAAAGAGTTTAATCTTAAGCCTGAGGTCCGGAAGGGCTAACTAAGCCCTTCCGCACTGCAGGCGGCAGGGCCGCAGCCTTCTCACACCTTCTCAGTGATCTCTGGGTCCTGCCGTACCCCTACGCAAGGACGGACGCAGGAAATCAACCCCAACTTTTGTGTGATGCACTCCCACCCAGGGGGTTTACGGTCCGGGCGGCTGAAACAAGCTGGCAGGGAATACTTCATCGTACTTCGCAGTGCTGCGGAAGATTTCGGAAATCCGATCATCGTTGAAAAAGCGAGTGATGTGCATTGGGGTCTGAATGCCCTGAAAGCTTTGGTAGTCGCCGTAGATGTCTGCATATTCATCCCACTCCAGCGTCTTCGGGTCCTGTACGCGGTAGGTGATGCGGACGGGCAAGAAGTTTGCCTTGTTGAGGTAGAGCTTCACGTCAACCCGGTTGGCTAGCGATATATCCAGGACCCGGGTTGCAAGATTCTGGATAAAGTCGGAACCCGCATCCTGGACGAGTGTTCCGGGTTCCCGGGTGCGGAGGCGAAGCAGGTTTTCCAGGCTGTAAGCGTTGGTGATTCTCCAGCGGCGCGCCTGTTCCGGCGTTTGATGGGTAAGGCCCATGCGGTCCACTTCCCACGCTTGGTCGCCGTTGTTAATGAGGACGATGGGTTTCTTCTTTCCAAGGCCGTAGGCAAAGCGCCGCTTGTCCGGATATTCTACTTGACTCTCGAAGGTCACGAACCCCGTTGTCTGTTCATCCGTGACCGAGAAACTCCGTCCGGTGGTTGTCAAGGTTTTGAAGCCGAGGAAGGTTTGGCCACCCAATGTCTGAATCACCTGGTCAAACAGCGCCTGGGCCTTGGGATCGACTCGCAAAGCTGGTGCTGGAGCCGGAGAAACGTTCTGCGCGGCCTGCGCGTGGTAAACGGTCGCTAGACCGTTGGCTGAAAGGGGCAAAGGGGAAGAGGGGAAAAGGTTAAGAGAGCAACAGGCAAAAAGGAAAGACCAAAACTTCAGCCGCGTTTGCCCCTCTTCCCCTTGTTGCCTTACTCCTCCGGGTGCGAGCCACATCCTTTTCCCCTTTTCCCCTTACCCTTCCCCCGTTTTCTTAGCCACAAAGGACGTTGCCGCCGTTAACGTTCAAGATCTCTCCAGTAATGTAGGATGCCATTGGAGAGGCCAGGAATAGAATGGGCATGGCGATTTCTTCCGGTTGCGCGAAGCGCCCGAGAGGTATTCCGGCGTTAATCCTTCGCGCCTGGCGCCGGTTCCGAAGTACCGGAATACACATATCAGTATCCACCCACCCGGGCGCCAAGCAGTTCACCCGGATGCGGTGAGGAGCGAGTTCGGTGGAAAGTCCTTTCACGAGGCTGATCACAGCGCCCTTCGACGCCCCATAGTGGGTGTGGAATGCCTCGCCTCGCTGCCCGGCCGTCGAGGAGATGACGACAATGCTCCCCGACCCCAGACTTTTCATGTGTGGCACGGCATAGTGGATGACCGAATAAACCCCCTTCAGGTTGATGGCCATCATCTCGTCCCATTCCCTTTCGGTCATCTTGTCGATGGGAAGGTCGTCAGCGTTCCAGATTCCGGCGTTAGCTACTAGGATGTCCAAACGACCGTGCCGGAGGATTGCGCTCTCGATCAGCTTCCTGGAATCTTTCATGTTTGACACATCGGCACGAACCGGCGTTACACTTCCGGGTGGCGCTTCCCCATTGTGAACGACCTCATGCGCTGCCTGAGCGGCTTTTCGGTAACTGAAGACTACCTTCGCCCCCGCCTGACCAAGGAGCTTAACTGTGGCCGCTCCAATGCCGCGCGACCCGCCGGTGACGACGGCCACTTGGTTATTGAGATTGATCTCCATAAACAGGGAACAAGGTCACTGGTTATAGGGAACAGAGCACGGTCACTTGAGACCTGTTCCCTGTCCCCTGTTCCCTGTAACCTGTTCCCACTCCTCCGGAGGTACAAAGCGGGACGCGATACAACTATACACCTGGGCAGAGAGCGCATCCACGTCCTGTGCGTTCAGTTCCGCAGTTGATATCGGGCGATGAACGATCATCTCCGTGTGGCCCCCGCGCACATGAAGGGTGTCCGGCTCATGAACATGGCGAGTGCCATTCAGTGTGATCGGCACGACCGGTACCCTAGCTTGTATGGCGAGATAAAACGATCCGCCCTTAAACAGCTTCAGCGCCCCGTCCCTGCTGCGGGTTCCCTCGGGAAATAGAACCACAGGCACACCGCTTCGGATACGCTCCGCCGCCTGGTCAAAACTTCTGAACGCTTTCCGCGGCTGGCCGCGATCCACGGGAATATGCCCTGAGCGGTACAAATGCCAGCCCAGGAAAGGCAGGTTGAACAAGGGACGCTTGGCAAGGAAGCGAAATTGGACGGGAAGGTAGACAAAGAGGATGGGAATGTCCATGGCGCTTTGGTGGTTCACGCAATAGATCGCCGTCTCCCGCGGCACGTTTTCCAAACCTTTAACTCGTACCCGTACCCCACTGGTTTTGAGGATGAGCCATGACCAGGTGCGCGCCCACAGATGTTGCCAGCGCCCGCTCGTGTCGAATACGGAGCCGGCGAGCGACAGAGCCCCACACACCACGGTGTAAAGGACAATGAGATTGTTGGTGAATAGGAGGGAGCGGAGGTAGCTAAGGTAGTATTCCCACCCGCGACTGGCGTGCGCAGGGCCACCTGATTCGCCCTCCCCAGCTGGGACTCCCGAGTTTCGAGTTTTGAATTTCGAGTTTCCGTCTTTCAGTGACACAATCATTCAATCCACAGATTACACAGATTACGCGGATTTAGCGAACAAACAGCAGCCGAGTTGACGATGCTCCTCACTGCCGCCCCGATAGCGGGATAGGTTCTCAAGTCTCTTTGTTGTTCTTTCTGGGCAATCGGCGAAATCTGTGGACTATTCTGCCTCGCAGTCACTCCATGACTAGCTTCCCTTCCTGCAGCGCTTGCTTGACAGCGCCCACCAGGAAGAGGGAACCGGCGACAAGGATGACGTCGTCGGCAGCGGCGGCACGGCAGGCGCGTTCCACCGCTCGCGCCGGAACGGGCTCCAAGACCACGTTCCCGGGCTCGATGCGGGCAGCCGCCAGGATCTCCTCCGGGCTGGCTGCCCTCCCGAGGTCCGGGCGGGTGAGATAAACTTCTTCCGCCAGGGGGAACAACGTTGCGCTGATTTCACTGATGGCCTTGTCCCGCATAGAGGCATAAACCAGCCGTAAGCGCCGCCCCGGCAGTTCCTGGCGAACGAAATCGGCGAGTTCGCGGGCGGCGGCAGGATTGTGGGCGCCATCCAGCAACACCAGCGGCTGGTAGTGAATCACTTCGAGGCGTCCCGGCCAACGTGCTGTGCGCAGCCCAGCCTCGATGGCCGACCGGGTGATGCTCAGACCCTCCCGCGCCAGGAGCCAGGCAGCCGCCACCGCCTGCGCCGCGTTCCTCACCTGGAATTTCCCGGGCAAAGGCGAAGCCAAATCCGTAAAGCGGTCGCCGTTCAGGGCAAGGTCGAAGAAGAGGCGGCCGCTCTGGTTGCGGAAGTTGGAGAGCTTGGCGAAGCGCGTCGTCTCCAACAACTCTGCTCCCACTTCCGAGCATCGCTGCCGGATGACTTCAGCCGCCTCGAGATGCGCGCAACCGGAGACGACAGGGCGGCGCTTCTTGATCACCCCTGCCTTCTCCCTCGCGATGGCGGCGTGCGTGTCGCCGAGGAACTCCGTGTGGTCCAAGTCCACGTTGGTGATGACAGCGACCCGGGGCACAACGATGTTGGTGGCGTCCAGTCGCCCGCCCATGCCGACCTCGAACACGGCAAAATCGACCCCCACCCGGGCAAAATGGAGAAAGGCGGTGGCCGTCAAAAACTCAAAGAAGCTCGGTCGCTGCGGGAGCAACTTCGCTTCCATCAGGGTGTCCACGACCCGTCGCACCTCGCTGAATGCCTCGGCAAACTCCTGGTCGCCAATCTCACGACCGTCGACCCGAATGCGCTCATTGACCCGTATCAGATGCGGCGAAGTGTACAGTCCGGTACGGTAGCCCGCCCTCTCCACGATACTTGCCAGCATCGCTGACGTCGAGCCCTTGCCGTTGGTCCCGGCCACGATCGCACACGGGTATTTGTGTTCCGGATGCCCCAGGGCTTCCGTGACACGCTCGATCGCCCGCAGGTCGAACTTCAACCCGCGGAGCTCGTGTCCCAGGTCAGTTAGATAGGCCAAGCACTCGGTGTAGTCCATTGGAATCATCGAGCCATCGCATTGTTGGGTCATTGCGCCATTGAGTCGTTGAGGCGACCGGTGAGCGGGTCCTTCAATGATCCAATGACTCAATCGCCCAATGGCTCAATCCATTAGCCCTTCCTGCCGTTGCGGCGGATCGACTTATCCACTATATCGATCAGAGCGTCCAATTTTTCCGTGATCTCAGCCAGATTCTGCTCCGTCCGACGCCGGAACTCCTTCAGTTCCTGCACGTCGCTGCGCAGCGCCACGCCGGAGCGGGCGAAGCGCTCGACAAGACGCTCGGCCTTGGCCCAGCGTTTCCCATTCTCGGCCCAGCGTTTCTCATTTTCGGCCCAGCGTTTCTCATTTTCGGCCCAGCGCTCCTCGGTCTTGGCCTGCATATCGAGGATGAATTCAATGGTCTTTTCGACATCCATGGGTATTGCTCCTCCCTAGCCCTTCCTGCCGTTGCGGCGGAGCGACTTATCCACCACGCTGATCAGCGCGTCAAACCAATCATTTCAGCTCGATGACCCCATAGCTCGATCACCGATGGGCCAGTTCCTCTTACGCTCCAAGGAAACCCAAGGCGCGCGAGATATAGGCCTTCTGTTCCCGGCGGGGAACGATCGCATCCAGCATACCGTGGGTGAGAAGAAACTCCGCACGTTGAAAACCCTCAGGGAGCTTCTGGTGGATCGTCTGCTCGATCACCCTGGGGCCGGCAAATCCGATCAGCGCACCAGGTTCGGCGATGTTCAAATCCCCCAGCATGGCGAAGCTGGCCGTTACCCCACCTGTTGTCGGATCCGTGAGGATGGAGATATAAGGCTTCCGCACTTCGTCAAAGCGGGCCAGAGCCGCGCTGATTTTGGCCAACTGCATCAGGCTGATAGCACCTTCCATCATGCGGGCTCCCCCCGAGCAGGAGACAATCACCAGGGG
>DATJKY010000013.1:0-4741 GCA_035490955.1 Terriglobia bacterium
TTGCCGTCTCTCGACCCCAGCCGACTGATGAACCAAGCGAGTGTGTTGCTGAGCCACAAGAAATGGAAGCGCGATCTGCATGTTTGCCATCCCCGAGCGGGAAGGCGAGGCCGACCTAGTGCTTAGTGACAAGAATTCGCGCAATTACGGCTTGTATCAGGGCACGCCTTCAGGCTGCCTTCAGGCGTGCCGCAACGCAGTGCCCACGATGATCGCCAAGGCCTTTAGGCCCTGAGGGTTGGGGGTGGCAGCGGCTAAAGCCGACGGCGAGACGCCAGTGGCGGCACGACTGAAGTCGTGCCCTGATACGGCAAATTTGTTGCGCGAATTCGCGTCACCAAGACCTAGCTCGGCGACGAGACGCGCCGGGTGCTCCGGTTCATGGACGAAATGAAATTCGAGGCATAGGCTAGGATCTTGTCGAACAGATATAAACCAGCAAAGCCGGAATGTCATTGCGGATCAGCCACTTGCGCTTTTGGGCGTCCTCCTACCATCCCGAAGACCCGGCAGGCGCGCCGGGGATCGCAAATAAGGCCCCACCTGACAGACGGAGCGAGAAAACATCGACTTGGCACCGCAGAGACACAGAAGGCGCAAAGTTTTGATTCTTGGGGAACTTCTACGGATGATGGGCAACAGGTCGGTGTCGCGAGCAGCGCGGGAAAAAGGGGGGAGTGGAAAACAAACCCAATCGAGTTAACGTGCTTATTATCAACAACATAGCTCAAAACTGGGAGAAACAAACCCAATCGCGGTATGTCTCACGGTATCAGCAACTTAGAGTGAAGAAAAGCCCGTTATTGGCGGAATTTGAATGACATTGGGCCGGGGCACCCATCAAGGATTTACGTTCTCGCGTTGCTCAACTTCTGGCACTCGGTTCCTCATCCGTCCGTCAGCGGCGGACGCCTTCTCCCACCACGGTGAAGAGAGAGTAGTCAGCATGCTCTCGGCTGGACAATTTTCTTGTTTTTCTGGACCATTGTGCCTCAGCAACTTTTTTGGTGCTCCTATCCGCCCGGAGAGGACTCCAACGTAGGTGGCGAGGCAGATGGTATACTGACTGGAGGAGCATGCTGGGAGATCTTCGCCGGACTTGGGCTGGCCATGAAGTCGCTGGAACAGTATCTCGCTCTGGCCGCCGAGGCCCACGGCCACATGTGTCCGGGCCAGGTGCTAGGCGTGCGCATGGCGATGCTGGGTTTGAAGGCGATCGGCATCGATGATCCGCTCAAGCACCGCAAGAAGCTCCTGGCCTTCGTCGAGATCGATCGCTGCGCCACGGATGCCGTCAGCCTGGTAACGGGATGCCGCCTGGGGGCGCGTTCGTTGAAATTTGTGGATCACGGCAAAGTGGCGGCAACCTTTGTGAACCTGGAAACTCAGAAGGCGGTGCGCGTCCTGGCTCGCGATGACTCGCGTCTCAAGGCGAAGAAGATGTTTGCCGAACTCAACGCCCCGTATCGGCAGCAACTCGAAGCCTATAAGGTGATAGGCGACGAGGACCTTTTCACGGTCCGGCCGGTACGTGTGAAGCTAAGTCCCGAGGACTTGCCTGGGGGGTCGCGCTCGCGGGTCGAGTGCGAGCAGTGCGGCGAAGGCGTTAACCACGGGCGGGAACGGGCGGTCAATGGACGCACCCTCTGCCGCAGTTGCGCCGGAGAAAGCTATTATGAAGCAATCGAGCCATTGGGTGATTGAGTGATTGCGTGATTGAGCGGGAAGGATGGCTCAATTCGCCCGATCCGGCAATCACTCAATGGCCCGATGACTCAATCACTCAATTCGAAAAATGTCTAATCTACCCATCACGCCGCCAGTTTACACACCTGAAGCTCGGGACCCCAGAGCGCAAGGCTTCTATGAAACACCCGGCTATCGACCGCTAGCAACCTACTTCCTGATAACTCTGAACATAGTCATCTTCGGCTTGATGACGCTTGCGGGCGGCTCCACGAACCAGGAAGTTCTTCTCGAATTCGGCGCTTCCTACGGCCCCCTTTTCCGGCACGGCGAATACTGGCGCCTGGTGATGCCGATGTTCCTGCACATCGGCGTGCTTCACCTCCTGATTAACATGTACGCGCTCTACCTGCTGGGCCGAATCCTGGAGCACGTTTATGGGTACGGTCGCTTTGCTCTGCTCTATGTTGGCAGCGGAATGTTCAGCTCCTATCTCTCCATGGCCGTCGGACCGCATATCGCTGCCGGGGCCTCAGGAGCCATCTTCGGCATTGCCGGGGCCATGCTGGTGGCCGGTTTCCTGCATCGCGCCAGTATTCCTCGGCGCCTGAGGCGAGTCTTTGGCGGTGGCATCCTGCTGATGGTCGTGGCGAATCTGGCCTTCGGGGCGATAGTGCCTGGCATTGACAACTGGGGACACGTCGGCGGCCTGTTCGGCGGGATGGTACTGGGGGGTCTGATCCGACCGCCGGACTTAGCGACACAGCCCGCTGAGGAGGCTCCTTCACAGCCGGTGGTGATCATCCCGATCCTGATCGTAGTCCTGGCCATGGGCGCGACCGTGGAGAACTACCGCACGTCTCGCGTGGTGACAGGCCTGCTGCAAGAAGGAGGCCGTCTGCGCGACAACAACCAACCGGACAAGGCGATCGAGCGTTTTCAGGAAGCGGCGCGACGCGCGCCACGCGATACACGCCCGCATGAGGAGTTGGGGCTGTTGTATCTGCAACAAAGGCGTCCTGACGACGCCATACGGGAGCTTGAAGCTGCGATTCACCTTGACTCGGACTCTCCGCGGGCTCAGATTGGACTGGCGCTGGCCTACGAATCCAAAGGCGATTTAGGCCGAGCCCGAACCTTGCAAAACGCTCTAGCTAAGGTCGCCGGGACGCCCGAGGGACAGGCGGTCATCGGTGAGGTTTATTATCAGATTAGGCTCTACCCACAGGCGATCCTGCATTATCAGGAGGCCCTGCGCCGCAACCCCAAATTGGCCGAAGCCCACAACAACCTGGCATGGCTCTACGCCACGAGCGAAGACCCGAGGTACCGCAACCCCAGGGGAGCGTTGGAGCACGCCAAGCTCGCCGTCCAGCTCACTGACTGGAAGGAACCCAGTTTCATTGACACGCTGGCGGAAGCCTTCTACGTGAATAACAGCTTCGATGAAGCGGTCCGTACCCAGTCGAAGGCCCTGAAGCTCGATCCCGACAACCGTGAATTCAAGGAACACATGGAGAAGTACCGCAAGGCGGCTGCAGGCTCAACCTACACCCGTGCGTGGCCTCGCATGCTTGTACCAGATGAATTGCCGATCCTCGATTGATCCCGCCTTTCTGGAGCGATTGGAAAACCTTCGGGGTCGGGCCGATGGCCAGTGAGCACGTCAAGAAAATTCGACAGTAGCGCTTACATCGCCCAAGGTCCAGGCGGCGGGTGGATCGCCGTTTCGATGGTCCAATGATCCGATGACTCAATGATTCGACTCAATGTCTTGCCATTTCTCGCTCTGTCGAACCCCTGAGCACAACGAGGACGGTTTCCAGGCTGTCCAGTACGGCGGCTGGACGGACCACGATGCTCTTGTAGTAGAGGTTGCCGCCTCCCACCTTCAGCACTGTTCCTATAGGAAGACCCTCAGGATAGATCTGATCGAGACCCGAGGTCACGACCGCATCTCCCGGCGACACAGGCTGCTCATTCATAACGTAATTGAGCTGGCACAGGTTATTGCCAATGCCTTTGAGCACGCCTTGAGTTCGGCTCCGTTCCAGCATGGTGCCTACGCCGCTGGAGGGATCGGTGATGAGCAGCACTTGGGAGCTATGGTGAAACGCACTGACGATCTTACCTACCACCCCTGCCGGGGTGATCACCGCAAGGTCGGGTGTGAGGCCGTAGTCTGTTCCCTTGTCGATCAGGATGGCGTTTGAACTGGCGCCCGGGCTGAAGGCTATGATTTCCGCGGCCACAGTCTGAAAAGGAGCGTGGGCCTTGAAATCGAGCAACCGCCGCAAGCGCTCGGATTCCCCCGCGTACTCAGCCACCTGCCGGAGTTGGAAGCGGGTTGTCGCCAGTTCGCGTCGCAGATCCCGGTTTTCCTGTTGAGCCCGCCAAAGCCCGCCATAGGTCCGCCAAGCCCACGTGGTCGAGTCCGTGATGCCCTTCAGCGAGCGCTCGAAGGGGTCGAACACGGCCAGGGTCCAGATCTTGATGAGCCGCACCTTGCGGTTGCCGGTGATCTGGAACGACAGCAGCAGTAATTGCGCCAGTAGCACAACCACCAGGACGAAGAAGGAGCGGTGGCTGGCCACGACAGCCTGCATCACCTCAAGGCCCTCGCGGCTGCGGCCGGAATCGGGATTGATCATCTCCTGGCTCTGCGGATCACACATTGTGCTCGGCCTATATTCCTTTCGGGATAGCAGATCCACCCTCAAGCAACCTCCTCGCTGAGATTGAAAGCTCACCACCTATATTACCATCCAATACATAGTTCATGCTATATCTACGATAGTTGTACTATATGTGCGGTATCATACCTCGAGACCAGCTGATCGGCATCGGAACCCGTTGGAAGGTTCAGGTCGGCCCTGAAAGGGCCGCAGAACGTAGCGTCGGGCAACGCCCGACGAGGGCCGTACAGCGCCCGGTCCCAACCCGTCAGCCGACGGGTTGCATGCGCCGCGGTGGGCGCTGTCGGGGTGCGACCCCTGCAGGGTCGGCCCTCTCCTTGGGGTCCGGTCCCGTGGGCGTTGCCCACGGCTACCCTATG
>DATJKY010000014.1:0-1519 GCA_035490955.1 Terriglobia bacterium
ACGTGATTGGCACACGCTACGCCATTGCCGTGGTCCGTTTCCTCGTCGATTTTTCGAACAAGGAAGATGTCCGGCAAGTCCATGCCTTGCAGGATGCGATCAAGTTCAACCAAGAACGCCCCGGCACCTTCGAAATTCCTCCTTGGGATGAGGCAAGCCTCAAACGGATAAAGGCAGCGCTCTTGCAGCTTGGAACCACAGTCTCCGATACGCGGCGCATGTTTGGCGCCAACGAAAACGAGGTTGACCCGGTCAGGCACCTGATCGGAAGCGCCATGCTGTGGGGCGGCTACCCCGAGAAGGACGCGCTCTATCTCCCGATCACACCGGCCCGGAGTGACGGCGCCACCGTCTACAAGCTCGCGGTTGAGGACGTGCCGGTCGACGGTTTCTGGTCAGTCACCGTCTACAACGCCGAGGGCTATTTGGAACCGAATCAATACAACGCGTATTCCGTGAACAGCACCAGCGCAAAAAAGGGCGCCGACGGGTCGCTCGCCATCCAATTCGGCGGCTGCGATGGCGAAATTCCCAATTGCTTACCGATCATGAAGGGCTGGAACTACACGGTTCGCCTCTTTCGCCCGCGACCCGAAATCCTCAACGGCGCATGGAGATTCCCCGAGGCAGAGCCTGTGAGTTGAGCCCGGCGAATGTTCGCTCTCCCCGACACGCGCGATGTCCTTTTTTGACCCGGCGTGGCCCTGTTAATCGCATTCCGGTTATCTGCGAAATGTCTATGCTGGCTTACTTGGTGAAGACGGGGGGACTGCAGTTTCGCGGGAATCTTTCTCGGCCTCTTGGACTGGAGAGGGAGCGTGAAAAATCCGCACTCGAGCAGCCGTTCAAGTCCGCGCGAACAAGCTCGCGATCTCTCCTCTTCCGATGCTGGCGGCGCGCCACAGCGTTGACGGCCTTCGCAGCGGCGCTTACAGCCTGGACGCCGGCGGCCCACGCTACGATCGGCGTATGGCCTGACACCTTTCGCGCCCGGCAAATGCCGGTCAGCGGAGGCACCCAATATGTTCGGGTCGGTGGTCAAGGCTCTGCGGTGCTCCTGCTGCATGGCTTCGGCGACACGGGAGATATGTGGGTACCTCTCGCCGAACCATTGGTCAAAGACCACACTGTCATCGTTCCTGATCTCCGTGGTATGGGCTTGTCCTCCCATCCCGAAGGCGGTTACGAAAAGACCGCCCAGGCTCGGGACATGGCTGCAATCCTCGATGAGGTGGGAATCCAGAAAATCGCCCTCGTCACTCACGACATTGGCAATATGGTAGGCTATGCCTTTGCGGCACTCTATCCCCAGCGTGTGACGAAATGGGTCGTGATGGACGCTTCCCTCCCCGGCATCGGTCATTGGGACGACCAGCTAAAAAACCCAAAGGTTTGGCACTTCAACTTCCGCGGTCCTGATGTGGAGCGCCTTGTGGCCGGCCGGGAGCGCATTCTGCTCGACCGCTTCTACAATGAACTTTCGGCAAATCCCGCCCGTATCGATGAGCAGACTCGCGAT
>DATJKY010000015.1:0-4650 GCA_035490955.1 Terriglobia bacterium
CCGTCTACTGCCATTCAGTTGATCCAGCGCCCGGCGTCATCCTTTCGTTCATGCTTCCGCATGTAAACTTCAAACCTTCGACGCAGCCGCGCGCGGCGCCAGTCCTGGTAGCGTGTCTGCAAACCGAAGGGGAGGCCTCGACCACGCAAGTAGAGGAAACCGAACAGCATACCTCCCAGGTGAGCGACGTGGCTCACTCCGCTTCCCGGTCCGCCGAACGACGAGACGAACTCGATAAGTCCCATGATGACCACGAACCACTTGGCCTTGATGGGAATGAGGAAGTAGAGGAAGATGGGCCGGTCCGGGAACGTCAAGCCATAGGCGAGCAGCAGTCCGTATACGGCTCCCGAGCAGCCGATGGTGAGAGTGATGCTCGATGGCTCGAGCGCCACATTGAGGAGGCCCGCGCCGACGCCGGTGAGAAAGTAATAGAAGAGAAACTGACGGCTGCCCCACAGGTTTTCCAGGTCCGTCCCGAACATCCAAAGTGCAAACAAATTAAAAATGATATGAAACCACCCGCCATGCAGAAACAGGTAAGTGGCAACCTGCCAGATAAAAAGGTGGTGGGTAACGTCATAGGGTCGGAGGCCGAACAACGCGAAAGGCCAGGCCCACCCGAAGATTTGCGCCGGTAGGTAAGTCACCAGAAAAGCCACGGCGGTGACGATAACGAGCCGCTTGACTACTCCTCTGAGCGGCGGGCCAAACGAGAACGACTGGCGATAGTAGGACATACGCGAAAACCAGTGTACAGTCACAGCGGACAATCAACAGACCAGTGTACAGCCAACCATCCACAGTTGAAAGCTCATACTGGCCGTGATGGCCGTGACGGTTAACTGTCGACCGTCGACTGTCGACTGTTTTTCGACTTAGCCATGAAGAACAAGAGCGCGGCCATGGCCGTGAAGATTACGAGAGCGACGAGGTTACTTTGGGAAAGCGCGGGGAACCAGCGTGGTCCGAAGGCCATTACGTTTTCCTTTTTTAGCCCCACGACGGTGGCGAGCGCCAGCCCGCCAAGCGAGCCGCCGGCGATGAGGCCGGAGCTGAAAAGCGCGCCGCTGCCGGCCTCGGATTCTTCCTCGGTGGTTTTCGTCAGACGCTGTACGAGCAGCTTGACTAGCCCGCCGGCAAAGATGGGCGCCGTGGTCGAGATGGGCAGATACGAACCCACCGCGAAGGCGAGCGACCGCACACCACACAGCTCCAGGGTCACGACGATGAAGGCGCCGAACAATACCAGGGTCCAAGGCAAACGTCGATTCAGGATGCCGTTGATGACGACACTCATCAGTGTGGCTTGCGGGGCGGGATAGTCTGGCGAACCGATGCCAGGCACTTCTTGGAAATCGATCTCGTGCGCCGCAGGGTCGTAGTAGTAGCGCCCGTCCGGAATTGTCCGTGAGCCCAGCACACTCAGCACCTCGTAAGCGTGTCCCTGGTAATCGATGCTGCCCTGCATCTTCATATCGGCAGTGATCTCGATGTTCGAAAACTGAATCGGGTTGATGCGCGTGGCGCTACTGTTCAGCAGTTTGAGAGTGAAGCCGATAACCAGCACGGAGGTCAGAACTCCAACGGCGAAGCCCAGTTCCTGGCGGCTGGGCGTTGCCCCGACGATAAACCCGGTCTTCAGCGACTGGGTGGTGGCGCCCGCGCAGGCCCCGGCAATGCAAACCACGGCTCCGACACTCAAGGCTATAGACGAGTAGATCCCGCCCGTCCAGCCCACCACCACAAAGATGAGGCAGGTGCCCATCAGAGTGGCGATGGTCATGCCCGAGATGGGATTGGAAGAAGAGCCGATCAGCCCCACGATCCGTGCCGCCACAGTGGAGAAGAAGAAGCCGAACAGCACCACGAGCAGGGCGGAAATGAAATTGCCACTGGCGCCTGGATTCACGTGGAAAGCGAGCAGCGCCCAGACGACGGCGATCATTACCGCCGTTCCCACCAGCACCAAAGATAGCGGAAGATCGCGGTCCGTTCGACGGGCAGCATCTGCCGCAGCCATCTTGCCCCGAGTGAGCTGTTTAAAGGCGGCGCTGAACGACTTAGCTATGGTCGGCAGCGTGCGCGCCAGTGTGATGAGTCCGGCCATAGTGACCGCGCCCGCGCCAATATAGCGGATATAGCTGCCCCAGACCTGCGCCGGCGTCATGTCCGCAATGCGCACCGTCGCCGGATAGATGACCTCCGGCAAATGTCCACCGAAGAACTTAATGATGGGAATCAAAACCACCCAGGAGATAACGCCGCCGGCGAACATCGTGCCTGCGACCTTGGGACCGATGATGTAGCCAACGCCCAGATACTCCGGAGTGATCTCGGCGGCCAGCGTCGAGCCCGGATACCAGCTTGGGTGCCACTCCGGCACGGCCTTCCACAGCCCGGCGCCACCCCGCTCGCCCATCAGGAACTTGTAGACCAATCCCAGACCTGCTCCAGCGAATACTTTCCCGGCCTGAATGCCCCCCTCCTCGCCGCTAATCAGCACGTCCGCGCAAGCCTTTCCCTCCGGGAACAAGAGCGAGCCGTGTTCTTTAACGACCAGCGGCGGCCGCAAGGGCACGACAAACAGCACACCCAGCAGTCCACCGACAAGAGCGAGAAGGAAGATGCGAGAGTACTCGAGCTGAAAGCCCAGAAAGATCAGCGCCGGCAGCGTAAACACTACGCCTGCAGCAATGGACTCGCCCGCGGAACCCACTGTCTGAACCGTGTTGTTCTCAAGGATGGTCGATTTGCCCAACCACTTGAAGATGCTGATGGAAAGCACGGCAACGGGAATGGAGGCGCTCACCGTCAAGCCGGCGCGCAGCGCCAGATAAACTGACACGGCACCGAAGATGATTCCCAGAACGGCGCCGAGGGCAGCTGCCCGAAACGTCAGTTCGGGGACTGCGGCCTCCGCGGGTACATAGGGGCGGAATGCGGCCTTTTCTGGCTTTTCCGTCGTCTGCGTCTCAGGCGATGCGCCGGCCATGTTTAACACCAGTGGCTAGTGGTTAGTGGCGAGTGATCAGTCAGTGGGTAGCTACCCGCCGAGCTTGGCGCGCACTGTCTCGTTCACTCGTTTGCCGTCAACTGTCTTTCCCGCCAATTTGGCCATGGCGGCCTTCATTACTTTCCCTAAGTCTTTCGCGGTGGCAGCGCCAGTTTCAACGATGGCGGTTGCGACCGCAGCCTCGATCTCCTCCTCAGTGGCGGCGGTCGGCAAGTAACCCTCAACAATCTTGATCTCCGCCTCTTCCTTTTCGGCCCGGTCCTCGCGTCCGCCCTTGCGAAACTGCTCGGCCGATTCATGACGCTGTTTCACGAGAGTCCGCAGCACCGTCAGGGCCTCAGCATCTGCTAAGGGCCGGCCAGACTCTGTCTGCTTCAGTTTCAACGCGGTCTTCATCATGCGGAGGACACTTAGCCTGAGCTCTTCCCTGCCCTTCATGGCCGCCACGAGGTCCTGGTCAACTTGCTCCAGCAGAGTCATGTTCTGTTTTCCTTCCCAGACCTTCGGCGACTATATCATGTGTGGCCCTTGTAGGGGCACTCCTTGCGGGTTGCCCTAGTGTGGGCAGGAGGCCCATAGCCGCCAAGTTAACGCAGTTCTCCGGCTTTTAGCCCCGATAAGTCGGGGCGACATCTTCTGTGGCCCACGGCGAGTGCCTTTCGAGCCGTGGGAAGACCAGCGCTAGATGATGGGCAAGGCCCTGTAGGGGTGACATCAGGCTTGAGGCTATGGCGACGGATGTCGCCCCGCTGGGGCTCAACCGCAAGGCGCAGGCAATCTCGTGCTCCCACGGCTCGGAAGCCATCGCCGTGGGCCACAGGATGGCGCCCGCCAAGGCGGGCTCGGGCGCCGTGCTCGATCTTAACTTGGCGCTTATGGACACCAACTCGCCCAGCCGTCGTTCAGACGCAGCCGAGGAAGGTGCGTATTTCAACCTCAAGGGAAGGCACGGTGATGACGCCGTTGCCGGCATAGATGCTTGATCCCCCATCAAAGTTGAAGAAGCGGGCACCGGCCTCCTCGGCGATAACTTTAAGCGCTGCGAAATCCCAAGGCTTAGCCTCACCCTCAATCCAGACTTCGGCCCTGCCGGCCGCCACGCACATGGCGTCCAGGCAGCGACCGAAGCTGCGCACCGCCCAAAACTGCGACATCCACGGAATCAGCCTGCTCCCGAACGGATGGCGGTGTATGTTGTTGAAGGCGTCGAGACAGAAGACAGCCTCTTGTAGCGCGCTGATGGAGGAGATCCGGATTGGCGCGCCGTTCCTGTAAGACCCACCTCGACGCGTCGCAGAGTAGAGTTCGCCCAGCGCCGGCAGGTTACATGCTCCGACTACTACATCTCCATCCGCCTCGAGTCCAATCAAGACTCCCCAGGTGGGAATGCCGCGGACGAAGTCACGCGTGCCATCGATGGGATCGATGATCCAGCGGCGCCCGCTGTGCGACTCTTTTGCCGCCCCTTCCTCGCCCAGTATGCCGTCCTCTGGAAAGGCGTCTTCCAACAGCGAGCAGATCAACTGTTCGCTGGCGCGATCGGCGCTGGTCACGGGCGAGAGGTCCGGTTTGCCTTTCACCTCAAAGCCGCGAGCTTGATGCTCGAAGGCAAGACGGCCCGCCTGTGCGGCTAC
>DATJKY010000016.1:0-4664 GCA_035490955.1 Terriglobia bacterium
CCACAGCAGGTCCTCTGGCTCGCTGGCCGTGATTTGGCCAAAGTCGTGATGCTCAGGGTTGATCAACACATTTTGTTCTCGTCCGCGGACCACGAAGCTCGGTACCAGCAGAACACCTGAGCGAAGTTCCTGAAGCCAACGGTCACCAAACTCGCGGCCAGCGATCTGGTCAGGGGCGTCCCATCCGGGAATCGCTTCCGGCCGCACGGTTTCAATCAAAACAGATCCGGGAATAGCGATTTCAATTACAGCGTGTGTTGGTGGCACACGCCCCAAGTTGGCGTGAACCAGGACCTCGAGCAAAGCGCCGGCAAAGGTCTCAGCTGCGTAGATCACCGGCCGTCCCGGCGAATTCCAGCGTCCCCCGGTCAGCTTGGCGCCTGCTCCGTCAAAGATGGGATGACGGCGGTCTGCAATCCGAAACGCACGCATCAGGCTGGGATGCCGTAAACGAGGCGATCGAGCAATTCTTCCACCTGGCGGGCCCCCAGTTCAGTCATCGCCGTCTCGAGTGGGCTCCGCCGCCCTAGCTCCGGATGGCGCTTGGCGAGCCACTCACGGGCGTCCGCCTGATTGTTCCAGGCATACTCAGCAGCAGCAATGACACGCGCGAGCCTCTCCGTCCGCTCACTCTCGGCCGGGGATAAACGTACACGCCGCTTGAAGGTGGCCTCGGGAACCAAGCGAAACATCACCCGTCGCACGTCCGCCTTATTCGTGAGGACCCGTTCCACGGTGCTCCGCAACGCACGTTTTGGCAATCCGCGCGCCACGGTCCGCTCCAGGTCCCGAATCGAGTGGACGCGGCGACGGAGAATAGCTCTCCCCCCCATGACGTTGGCGATGCGATCCGGTCGAATCATAGTTGCTCCTGGATCATTCTAGCTCAAATGACAGCTCAAAAGATACCATTTCTCAGTGGGCACAGGCGGAGACCCCTCCGTTAACCTCGCTTGCGCCGGACGTTAAAGGCGATTTGTTGTTTTGGGGCCAGCGCCAAGGACCCACTCGCCGCGAGCCTTGATCTCTTTGTGCATGGCATCGGGGGCTAGATCCAGGTCACCCGGCCAAGTCACCACGCCGTCAACGAGCATGACCTGCTGAAACTGGACCTGATCCTCAGGGTGTGAGAACACGCCACGAAAGAAGCCCGGCGTGAACTTGACGGCGCCCTCAACTCCGTCTCGGAAGCGCACCCACAGGGCATGGTCCCCCGCCACCTTAACTTCAGTAACGTCCCAATCCATCGCCTTACTCCAACGGGGCAATCGGCTGCGTGCTGCATGTCCTGGCAGAGCTGCCAATCCTTCCGGAGTTCGGGCTGATGCAGTTCCGCCAGTCCAAGACAAGATTCAGTGCACGGCGCGGCAGCTTGCCCTCGATGAGTTCGAGCTTCCGGATGTCGACCACAGCCTCGTGCTCGCCGTACCTTGCATGAAAATGCGGTGGCGCATGGTCGCTGAAGAACATCTGGATCAGGATGCCGTAGAAGGCGCTAATGGTTGGCATCGACAGCCCGTCAACTGAAAATCTAGTTTAGTTTAGCCGAGCTAGCCCAGTTGGCACAACCAAGCCCACGGCTTTGTCGGCTTTACGTAAGGCCTCCTAACGTGTCCTGGCGGCGCGCGAAACGCAAGTGTCCCCCATCCCCCAAAAAGAAGGGCGCCGCGAAGGCGCCCTTGGCTGCTTTCTTGTGGCCTAATTAAGGGCACCCACAAGGGGTGCCCCTACGTCCAGTAAGCTAGAAAAAGAATTTCAAGGCGAACTGGATTCGCCGCGAGTCGTTGGGGGTATTACGCGTAGAACCGATCTCGCCGAAGGTTTTGCTAGTGAAGTCCAACGAGCCGCCGATGGCCGTAACCCCGTTGCCGCCGAATCCCGGCTGGTTGAAGTTCGGGGTGTTGGTGAAGTTAAAGAACTGCGCCCGGAACTGGAGACGGGTGCTCTCACTCGTCCTGAAGTCCTTGAATACCGAGAAATCGAAATTGTGAAAGCCGGGCCCCGTCGCCTGGCTTGTACACTCTGGCCGCAGAACACCAGCGGCGTCACGGCCCGGCCGGATCGCCCTTCATCGAATAAACAAACTGCAGAATTTCCGACCGCTGCTTGTCAACGTCCGCCAAGTGCTGTTCGTACAACTGCCGATGGATCTGGAACTCCTTCTCCCCTAAGTCCTTCTCGCCCAGGTGGACGTAAGCCTGCCCCAGCCGGAAGTGAGCATCAGCCTGGTTCGGAGCCAGCTTAAGAGCTTCCTGATACTCAGGTATCGCCCGAGCGTATTCCCGGCGCTGAGAGTATAGGTTCGCAAGCTGAAGATGGGCCTCGCTCAACGACGTGTCGAGAGCGAGGGCCCTTTTCAACAAAGACTCAACCTCATCGAGGCTGGAGCCGGAAGTCTCCGACGGCCTCCCCTTCCAGAGGCTCATGGCGTAGTAAAACGCAGCCTGCGCATCACGAGGCTGGAGGTCTGCGAAACGACGGAATCGCTCCACCACGTCACCGGCTTGGCTGGGGGAATGCTCATATGCTTTGCTCAAGAAATAGTAGGCGCGAGCGTCCTTCGGGTCCAGGTCGGTAGCTCGCAGAAGGGCCTTGACGGCTTCGTCGTAGTTGCCGCGCATATACAAGGCAAGACCGAGGCCAACTGCCAGCCGCGAAGAATTGGGATAACGTTCCACTCCCTGCGAAAGAACCTCGACGGCGGGATTCAAGGTTTGATGGACTAAAAGCTCGCTGCCCCAGTCGAAGAGATTTGACTCGCTCGGATCCATGTGCGCTGCCTTCTCGTATTCGTTGACCGCAGCCACATAATTCCCAGCTCTCTCTTCAACCTCAGCGAGTAGGTTGTGCAGTTCGGAGCTGTCTTTCTGCCTCAAGAGTTCCTCGACCTGCCGCCGGGCTTCCGGCAAATGGCCCGTCCTTTCGTACGCTAAAGCCAAGTCGTAGCCGTTGTCATAGGACGCTCGATTCTCACTCTGGGCCTTTTCCAGGTAGGGGATGGCCGCGGCGATTTTTTCCGTGCGGATATAGAACTCCCCCAGATTGTGGTTAGCGTCGTAACTCTCGGGCTCGAGCTCGGCGGCCTTCTTGAATTCCACCTCCGCCAGCGAATCCTTGCCGAGGTGAACAAAATTGACAGCCAGGTTGGTGTGTGCAGCAGGATCATTCGGCTTCAGGCGGGTCGCATTCTTCAGGTAGCGGTTCGCCTCGTCATCCCGGCCTTGAGCCGCGTAAACCAGGCCCATCAGCTCGTTCACTTCGAAACTGTTGGAAAGACGCGCCACCAGTGGCTCGAGCTCCTTCTGCGCTTCGGCGTAATCTTTAGCCTCGTAGTGCGCGGTGGCTGATTGAAAAGCGCGGTCCAAGTCAGGCTGGCTCTTCTGCGCCTGCGCCAACGACCATGCAGCACAGAGACCCACGAGCGCCCTTCCGAGCAAGCACCGTCTCCTGTAGTGCCGAGGTCCCGGCAGAGACTGCCTGCCCTGGGACATCAGTCGTCGCGGCGACCCACCCCCACGAGTTACAATGCTGTTTCTTACCACGTGCACGGCAGCTATGTTAGCATCCTGACAGAACATCCACCGACGTTGGGGGATCTCGGCGGTCCGCAATTCGGAAGGCATGCATCAGGCTCGGATGCCGCAAATGGTGAAAAAGTAAAAGCGCTGGAAGGCGCCCTTGTCACGAAGGTCGAGTCGTGTTGGAGGGGACGCCGGCACAAGAACCGGAAGGGCCGGCCCGTTGAGGCAACTTGCGCCGGCAGGGACCCCAACAAGAGGTGTACCGGCGTGTCGGGGGCCTGTAGTTCTCAGATCTCCCTAGAAGAAAACCTTTAAAGCAAATTGAATCTGTCGCGGGTCGCTAAACGGAAAACGCGTCGAGCCAATTTTGCCGAAGTTCGAGTTTAGAAAGTTTGTTGAACCGGCGATGGCGGTGACCCCATTTCCGCCGAACCCGGGAGCATTAAACGTTGGGTGGTTCAGGATGTTGAAGAATTCGGCCCGGAACTGCATCTGCCACCGCTCGCTCAAATGGAACTGCTTGAAAAACGACAAGTCAAGCCGGCTGATACCAGGGCCGCGGAGCTGCGCGGGTGCCCCACCCAGGAGCCCGTAGCCTGTCACCGGAACGCAACCTACCGGATCGCCTGCTATCGGTCCTGTATCGCCCAACACGCAAGGTTGCGTGAAGGCCGCAGGGTTCAGCCACTGGTTGACATTATGCGGCCCGGCGTAGGGATTCTGACCTGTCAGCAGGGAGTTACAGGTCTGGCTGCCGTTTACGGCGTACGTGTTGCAGGGAATGTTGAGCGGCTGGCCACCCTCAATTGTGGCGATCCATTGCGTACTCCAGCCACTCACGAGCACGTTGGAAACACCGGTGACGCCGGAAAGGTATTTCTTCCCCTTGCCGAACGGCAGTTCATAGCCACCGCTGAAGTGGAAAACATTGCGGATATCGAAGTTGGCATTTTGGTAGTCGCCCTGAATACCGAATCCGGGACAGTAGGGGCAGCGATAATTACCCTGGCTGCCTCCGTTCAAAAGGTCGCCCGCATCGCTCCGTGTATTCGAATAGGTGTAGGTTCCCAGGAAGTTCAGGCCCCCGGAATAGTGTTTCTCGAAGGAGACCTGGAGGCTATTGTAGTAGCTGGCGCCCTCCGT
>DATJKY010000017.1:0-2722 GCA_035490955.1 Terriglobia bacterium
CGTGTGTTCCGTTAGCTCGCTCCCGAGCACAGAACCTAGCCTGTCGGCAGGCGCCACACGCCCGGCTTGGGCAGCAGGCCCAACCGCTCCTGCTTTCGCCATTTCCGCTGTGCCGCGCTGACCTCCGCGGCCTTATGGGCGGGGTGGTCCGGCCCGATTCGACCTTCGTGCCAGTAGCGCCGCTGCACCGCATAGCCGCCGCGCTTGGCGTGCATCGAACGGCCCCAGGCGCTGAGCTCGTCATCGGACATCAGCGCCAGCCGTTTCGCCTGCCCCACCAGAATCGCGAAGCGCCAGCGGGGGCAGTAAGGGTGGCGCTTCAGAAAACGCGAGAGCCACGCATAGGCTTTTTGGCGCACTTTCCAGGGTAAATCCTGAAAGTACCCGTGTGGGTTACGGCCTCGATAGTTGCTGAGTCCCTTGATCTTCATAACGAACCAGAAGATGGTTTGTGCTTTCGACTCCCCCCCTATGCAGAAGAGTTGACCCCAAGAATCCAGCAAGACGCGGAGCAGGAGCATGCGTAGAAGGAGATTGCGCCACATAACCACCCTGTGCGATGATTCGCGTGGCGACGATTCATCATCCGGCCCGGACTGGCGTCCGGGCCTTTCTATTTGCGATTAAATCACGGCTGTCAAGGAAGGCTAGTGAGCGCCTCAGTGAACACCCAAAAGCGGCCATGTAAGATCACTTGAAAACCGGCCATGCAAGGATTCGTCCAGGACATTGACAAGGGCGGGAGGGCGAGTAGTCTCCCGCAGCATGGCGAACGTCTTGAACGAAGAGAAGAGACAGCAGATCTTAGCGCTCGGACGACTGGGGTGGTCTCTGCGTCGCATCCAGCAGGCCACGCGGGTTCGTCGAGAAACCATCAGCAGCTATCTGAAGGCAGCCGGCATCGCGGTATGGCGACCAGGTGGATGGTCACGACAGTTGCCGGCAAAACCGGCCATGCAAGTGATCACCGACCTGGCAAAACCGGCCATACAGGTGATCACCGGGTTTGGCGTAGAGTTGAGAGACTCGGAGGCGGCGAAACCCCCTAGCTCCCGTAGTGCCTGTGAGCCTTTCCAAGAAGCCATCCAACTAGGTCTTAGTCATGGGCGCAACGCCAGAGCCATCTGGCAAGACCTGGTATCCGACCACGGTTTCCAGGGTGGCTATCAAAGTGTTCGGCGATTCATTTGCCAACTGCGCGGATCCCGGACACCCCAAGCTCGAGCCATCATCCTCACCCCACCTGGCGAAGAGGCCCAAGTCGATTATGGTAGCGGGCCCATGGTGCGCGATCCGCAGAGTGGCAAATACCGACGAAGTCGGCTTTTCATCCTGACCCTCGGCTTCAGCCGGAAATGCGTCCGCCTGCTGACCCTCCGTTCCAGCTCGCGCATCTGGGCGGAACTGCATGAGAAAGCCTTTCGCCGACTAGGAGGAACACCGCGCGTCATCGTACTGGATAACTTGCGCGAAGGCGTGCTGCTTCCCGACTTCTATGACCCCACGCTCAATCCGCTGTACCGCGATCTCCTGAAGCATTACAGCGTCGTCGCCATGCCCTGTCGCATTCAGGATCCGGACCGCAAAGGCAAAGTCGAATCCGCCGTCGGCCATACCCAAAGAACGCCCCTCCGCGGACTGCGCTTCGAAAGCCTAGAACAAGCCCAAGCCTACCTGGACCGCTGGGAAGCTCATTGGGCGGATACCCGCATCCACGGCACCACCAAACGACAAGTCGCCGCTATGTTCGCGGAAGAAAAACCGGCTCTACGCCCTTTGCCTCTCGAACCCTTCCGCTACTACGAGCATGGCCAACGGGTCGTACATCTCGACGGTTGCGTGGAAGTCGAGGCGGCCTACTACAGTCTGCCCCCAGGCTGGATCGGCCGCTCCGTCCAGGTGCAGTGGGACGCAATGTTCGTTCGTATCCTCGATCCCACCACCGGCCAGCTCCTCCGGGAGCATGTACGTCAGAAACGAGGCGGGTACCGCATTCGTCCGGAAGATCTTGCGCCCAGGACCCCATCGGGTGTCTCCCACTTGTTATTACGAGCCGGACGTGCCGGAACCCGAGTCGGCAAACTGTGTCAACTCATTTACGACCGGCAAGGGGAACTGGGCGTCCGTCGCATCTTAGGTATCCTCGCCTTGCTCAGAAAGCACGGCTCCGTCGCCGTAGAGGAAGCTTGCGCGATGGCCCTGGAAATGGGCATTGCGGAATACCGCTTCGTCCGGCGCTACCTCGAACGTTCTCAGCAAGTGCCGCTGAGCCTACGCCAAGTCGATCCGCTGATCCGCGAACTTGTCCATTATCGCGATCTCATCCACGAGCGAACCAAGGAGGTAGCTGAATGAATCTCATCGAGCTGAATCGTGCTTTGCGGCAGCTGCGGCTGGGTGGGATCGCCGCGGTGCTCGAAACCCGCCTGCAGCAGGCGCAAGCCGAACCCATGGCTCCCATCGATCTGATCTCCTGTCTGGTCTCCGATGAGCTGACTCGCCGCGGCGAGCGACTCCTCGAGCGACGGCGCAAGCAGGCCCAGTTTCGTGACTCGCAAAAGACGCTCGACAACTTCGACTTCAGCTTCAACAAGAAAATGAATCGCAGTCTGGTGTTCGATCTGGCCACCGGCGCCTTCATCGCCCGCCACGAAGATGCTTTGTTTCTGGGACCACCCGGAAGCGGCAAGAGTCATCTCGCGCAAGCCATCGGACAGGCCGT
>DATJKY010000018.1:0-3660 GCA_035490955.1 Terriglobia bacterium
AAGCGGATCTCGCCCGGCAGGTCGAAAAACCACGGCCGCATGTCGGTGGCGGGCAACGTGGCTTCACCGCGGTAGTACTGCTGCGGAACCGTGATCTTAGGTTCGCTCAGCATTCCCCGGATCTGGCGTAGTAGCGATTCGACCATGCCCGGGGATTCGACGAAAATTCGCTGGCTGCCGGCGTCGAGCATGTCGGCCTCATACTCGCGTTTCTTGAACAGCAGGCTAGCAATGAACCAGCCGAGCAAGCCGAGGCCGACAGCCCCAGCCAGCGGGCCCTCGATCCCACCCCGCGCCAACTCTCCGATTACCCCCCCGGCTGTGGCGAATAGCAAGCCGCACACGGCACGCTTGACAGACTGGCCCCAGTTAAAGGCGCCGACCGCATCAGTGGGCTTTTCGAGCAGCAACTCAATCTGCGCGGGCAGCTCTGCGTACCAGGGGCGCAAACTGCTCAGCGGAAGATCCACCTCACCACGATAGTACTTACTTCCCCGCTTCATCCCCGGGTCACGCAGCCAGGCGACCAAGTGCGAGACAAGGGATTCCACTACACCGGGCGGCTCGAGAAGCTGAAAAGAAGAATTTGGCTCGACAGAACGAGACCCGTTGGCACGCGCGCCAGCTGGACCCGTCTCGGTTTGCAACTCATTTGTTGTTGGCATCAATCGCCGTCCTGGTGCCTAAGCACTCCTCCACTCTATCACCCTCTTTCCAAGATGTCAGGCCATGGAAGGAAGTTGCCTCCGCAAAACGCGGCAATTTACCCCTGTTAGCACCTTGCTGATTTCACTCTCAGTCTAACACAATCGCGGCCGATTAGGGAGTACTATTGTGACCCGTGCCAAGCGGCACGACCCGCGGCGATCCCACCAACCCGTTTTTGAGGCCGCCTCTCACCGCCCAGGCCAATGCGGTTGGCGCTTCTCCAGGAAAGCCGAGAGGCCCTCGCGAAAGTCCGCCGTGGAGCGAATGCGAGCGTTCTCGTAAACAGCCGTCTCCAACTCGTGGTCAAGCTGCTTTTGGCTGAAGTCAGCGAGCAAGCGCTTGGTGCACCTGAGACTGGTCGGACTGGCTTCGAGCAGCGAAGTCGCCAGTTGGCGCGAGCGCGCCATCAGCCTCTCCTCCGGCACGACCTCATTGACCAAGCCCATCTGCCACGCCTCTTCTGCGTCAAAGAGGCGCCCACTCAGCAGCAGGTCGCGGGCGCGCTTCTCGCCGATCTGGCGGACCAAGAAGACAGAAACCAACGCCGGTATAAAGCCGATGCGGGTCTCGGTGTAGCCGAATTTTGCCCCGGGAACAGCGAGCGTGTAGTCGCAGACTGTGGCGATCCCGCAGCCGCCGGCGACCGCCGGCCCATTCACCGCCGCAATCACAGGCTTGGAAAAAGCGTAAATCCGCCGGAACATGCTGGCGGTGCGACGCGAGTCAGCAAGATGAGCTTCGGAGGAGTGCGCCAGGGCGTCTTGCGGTCCCTTGCTCTCAAGCAGGCTGTGCCGTGATTCCTCCGCCAGCGCTTGCAACGCTTCCAGGTCCATCCCGGCACAGAAGGCCTTTCCGGCTCCGGTCAGGATCACAACGCGTGTCTGGCTGTTCTCCACCTCGTCCAGCGCCACCAGCAGTTCTTCAATCATCCGCGGCGAGATAGCATTGCGTTTGTCGGGACGGTTGAAGGTGAGCGTGGCAAGGTCGGAATCGTATTCGAGTTTTAGCGTGTCGTAAGACATCATGAATACTATGCCGCCATGTATTCGCGCACGTTCACTTGGATTACAGACCGAACCGCTTCTTCTGCGATCCCAAGAAGCTGGTCTCTAACTGTCTCGCCGACGTAAGCGTCACCGCAATTCCGACACACCCGCGCTGGCACAACTCGGACCAAAACAGTCTTGTCAGGTTCGAGCGTCAGCGTGGTCGTACCGTCGGAGGTTTCTCCCTTCTTGCAGATAACGCACTTCATTCTTTTCTCTCGCGAAACCAGTCTCTCACTCGGTCTCATTGGGTTGATAGGCTGTGACGACAATTATACCTCCGAGGATTGCAAATGGGCGGCGCAGCCGAATCGAGAAGCCCTCTCGAGCTCACGGGGTGGCGTACTGGCTTCGCAATTCGTTGGTCGCCTCTACGGCCGAAAGTAATGCCCAGGGTTCGATTCCCGTTTCGACGCTCCGCTCAGCCAGTGTGCTGACCACGGTCTCGGTGGGAATGTTGCCCACCAAGTCGTCGCCGGCGAACGGACATCCACCGAGGCCACCGAGAGCGCTGTCGAATCGGCGGCACCCGGCTTCGTAGGCCGCCAACACCTTTTCTGTCGCTCCCTCCAGGCGGCTATGGAGATGAACCCCCAACTCGATGCCAGGCGCGGCGCTTTGTACCTGCCGGAGCACCTCGCTGACCTCCTTGGGCTGCGCCGTGCCCACGGTGTCCGCCAGGGAGATGGTCCTGACGCCGACATCTTGCAACCACGATACTGCGTCCGCTGTCACCTCCGGACTCCAGGGCTCGCCGTAAGGGTTGCCAAAGGCCATGGAAACATAAACAACCAGGTTCCGCCCGGCCGCCTTGGTCGCCCCCTGAAGGTCCTGCACTAAGGCGCGCGACTCGGAAAGCGACATGTTGGCGTTAGCGCGACGGAAATTAGCGGAGACCGAATACGGGTAACCCAGGGTTGTCACGCCCGCAGTCCCCAGTGCGCGATGGAGACCCTGTTGGTTGACCAGGATGCCGATGATCTCGAGAGCCGGGGTTCGGGGTTCAGGACTCGGGGTTCGGGATTCGGGGTTCGCGGTCGGTTCTATGGGCCGAGTTTCGAGTTTCGAATTTCGAGTTTCGAATTTCGAATCGAACCCCAGCTCTTGCAGCTTCGCCATAACTTGTTCGCTATCTGCCATCTGCGGGACGTATTTCGCCGCTACAAAGCTGACGGCATCGAGATGGCGAAAGCCGCATTCAATGAGCTTGCGCAAATAGGCGACCTTAACGTCCGTAGGAATGATCTTGGTGAGGCCCTGCCATGCATCGCGCGGACACTCAACGATCGTCACTTTGTCCATTAGAGTCCTTTGTCCGTAGTCCGTTGTCCGTAGTTACCGGTCCGCCGTCAGTTATCTACGGACAGTCTCAGGTCTGCAGTACGCCGGTCTTAAACTCCTTCACTTCCGGATTCAATGCCGCTGCCTCCAGCGCCCAGATGAGCGCCTCGCGCGTTTCCGCCGGATCGATGATGGCTTCCACCCAGAGCCGTGCCGCGGCGTACCGCGGATCTGTCTGGTGCTCATAGGTGGCGAGAATGGAGTCGTAAAGCGCTTCCTTGTCCCTCTGCGTGAGCTTCTTTCCCTCACGCTCGAGCTGCTTGATCTTGATCTCCACCAAGGTGGCGGCGGCAGAGTCGCCGCTCATCACCGCATAGCGCGCCGTGGGCCAGGCGAAGATGAAGCGAGGGTCATAGGCCTTGCCGCACATCGCATAGTGGCCGGCTCCGAAACTGCCTCCGCAGATCACCGCCATCTTTGGCACCACGCTGTTGGAAACTGCATTCACCATCTTGGCGCCGGCGCGAATAATACCGCTCCATTCCGCCTCTTTGCCCACCATGAAGCCGTTCACGTCGTGCAGGAAGACCAGGGGCACGAGGTTCTGGTTGCAGTCCAGGATGAA
>DATJKY010000019.1:0-8410 GCA_035490955.1 Terriglobia bacterium
GACGCGGCTGGCGACGGTGACCAGTTCCGCACGCGCCTGCTTCTCGGTCACTCCCGCCTTCAGGCGCGCGAAGACACTCAGAGAGCGGGATCTCCTCGCTTGCGGCGCCAGCTGTTCGGGGGTGAACACGAGGGGAATCCAAAGTTGCGCCGGAAAGAGCCACATCCGGCGGAAGCTCGCGGGCATGATACCGATCACGGTGTAGTTGTCCCCGTTGACCCTGATGGCGTGGCCGATCACCCGAGCATCGCCCCCGAAACGCCGCTCCCAAAGGTCCTCTCGCAGCAGTGCGACGTGTTCGTGCCCGGCCTGGTCCTCACCGTCTGCAAAAGCGCGTCCTAGCAGGGGCGCGACACCCAGCACCTTAAAGAATTCGGTCGACACCTGAGCTCCTGGCACCCGCTCCGGTTCCGTGCCACCGCTCAGGGTGAAATCGTCTGAGGAAAGCGCGACGACCCCCGAATAAGATGTCACCTGGGCGCGCCAGTCGAGGAAGTCCGGAGCGGAGACCGGCACGCGGTTTGCTTCATCCAACGGCGATTCTGCGCTGGGGTTTCGGCTGAGCAGCATCATCAGCCGGTCAGGATCGTGAACGGGCGGCTGGCGCAACAGCATCGAACTGACGAGGCTGAAGATGGTGGTGTTCACACCTATGCCCAAGGCCAGGGTAAGCACGGCGACGGCTGTGAAACCGGGATTCTTGACCAAGATGCGCCACCCGTAACGAAGGTCCTGCCAAAGATCAGCCATGATGTTCCTCGTCTCTGTTGTTCCCGGCGGGATCGGCTCTTGCGTCACCGCCCGCTCAACACTTCGCAGTTCGCGGGCCAGAAGGCTCTGATTGGTGAGCTCTTCGACCGCAATCCGATGAGCTTCTGCCTCTGTAGCTCCATCGGCCAGCAACTCGTAGTAGCGTTCCTCAAGGTGTTGGGCCAACTCTTCCACAATCTCAGCCTCGCGTGCCGGGGCAAGCTTCAGGCCGGTAAGTCGCTTGCTGATCTCTACCTTCCATTCAAGCATCTTCGGCTCCAATGAGTGACGAGTGACCCGCCTTGGCGGGAAGAGTGGCGAGCAGCACAGCCTCGCGACCTCGAAATGTAAGGCCGGCGGTTCCCCTCGACTTCGCTCGGGGACGGTGAGCCCTTCGAATTTGCTTCAGGGCCGTGCGCTTGTCGGCCGGCAAAGTCGAACCGTACCGAGGCCTGACGCCGACCCAAGAGCCTGCCCTGAACGCAGTGAAGGGTCGGCCCTACATTTTCATGCTGGGCGGTGACCCTAAGGCTTTGCCGGAGCGGGCCTCTTGCACTCCCACTCGCCTTCCGCCTCTAGGCCTTTTGACCAGTGGCCGCTCAGCTGGCCATGCTTCAGCCTTCCCGTCGCCACATAATTGCCATCGGGGGCGTCGAGATGGAATTCGAACACCCCCTTCTTGTAGCTTGCTGAGCTAAGCGGGTAATCACCAGAAGAGTTCGTAAGCGTGCCGGACACCGCCTCCTTGATTTGCTTGAGCTTCAGGGTAGACGGCACGTCACCCTGGACGCTGCTGTGTGCCACGCACTCCCAGGTACCCGTCAACGGGCCCGGCTTGGGCTCCTTTCCCGCACCGAAAGCGAGCTTGGCCACCAAGGCCACGAGCAGGCAAATGCCAACTAAGGCCAAAGTGCCTTTCATGTGTGCACTTCTTTCAAAGGTTTTCTGATTTCTTCCTTCCACTCAGGCATGCTCCGCTCCCATGGCCGGCCCGGTAATGCGATTCACCGCCTCAACAAACGCCTCCCAGCCACGCCTCTGCGCGGCCAACACCTCACGTCCCGGCGAGGTCAGGCGGTAGTAGCGGCGCCGCCGCTGCCCAGCCTTTTCCACCCATCGGCCTTGAATCCAGCCGCGGTTCTCCAGGCGATAGAGCAGAGGGTAGAGCGACGCCACGTGAAAGCGCAGCGCGCCTCCGGAGCGCCGTTCAATCAATTTACTGATCTCATAGCCGTGCCGAGGCCGAGCCTCCAGCAGTGAGAGAATCAACAGCTCGGCGCTGCCCTTCTTCAACTCCCGGTCGAGAATCCGCGAATCGATATATGACATTGCCATATATTGCAGAAGCTGAGCTCGTAAAGTCAAGGGGGTTTTCGAGAAGTTTTCGAGGATTTTCGCGTGCCGGCTCAGCCGGGGCTGTTCCTATGCAACTGGGAAGCCGAGGGCGCGTGGCCGTAAGACTTCCTTGGGAGGCGTTCCCTTAGGAGTAGAAGGCGAGGCCTTTCATGGGGTAGTGCCGGCGATTGCGCGTCCAGAGCCGAACGTTATGGACGGAAACGGTGGCGGCAATCAGGGCATCCCCCAGTTCGACGTTATGTCTCTTGGCATACTGATTCAGGTAGTCTCCGGCCCGCTGCCCGATCTCCGCGTCGATCGGAATGCAGGTCATTACTGCGAACAGCGCGGCGAGAGCCGCCTGCTCATGAGGCCGGGCGCCCTGCCATAGCTCCGCGATGTTGACCGGCGAACACAGAACCACGGCGTCGCCACGGCCCAGTTCCTCCCACCGGGCAAGGATGGTCTGATCCCGGGCGCGCGACACCTCGATCAGGACATCCGAGTCAATCAGAACGGCGGTCAATGCGCGATTCTCCGGAGCCGCTCTCCCCCGCGGAGTTGGCGCACGTAAGTCTCCGCGTCAGGCAGATCCTTGCGGTCCTTCCACAGACCCACCCAAGCTTGCATGGCCTGCTGGCGATGGGCCAGCGGATTCCCGTACTTCTCCCTTACCGCCTGACGAACGAGTTTGGAAATGGGCGTGCCCGATTGGCGAGACCGGATGTGCAGTGCCTTCCACATATCATCGTCCAGATACAGTTGCGTGCGTTTCATGATGTATATTATACATCGGATGAGGCAGGACAATTAAGATGCTGCGCCGCAGAGGGCCAGCAACATGCTTTACCGTGCTACCCATCCCTCTAATCCGTTGCAACTTTGATGTATTCCGTGATACCTCTAACCGTGTGAAGACAACCGTAGAGATTTCTGACTCGCTTCTCGACCAAGCAAGGCATGTCGCCTCTCAGGAACACACCACGGTGAGAGCCCTGGTGGAAGAAGGGCTTCGCCGGATTATCGCTGAGCGGAAGCGGAGAAAGCCATTTAAGCTGCGCAAAGTTTCATTCAGGGGTAACGGACTTCAACCCCGGATAGCCAGCGGCTCCTGGCAGCAGATTGGCGATGCGGCTTATGACGGGCACGGAGCGTGATCGCTGTCGATACCAACATCCTGGTGTATAGCCACCGCGAGGAGTCGCTCTGGCACCAAGCCGCGTTTGCTCTGATAGCCGAATTAGCCGAAGGCCGGGCGGCGTGGGCGATCCCTTGGCCTTGCCTTCACGAGTTCCTGGCCATCGTGACGCACCCGTAGATTTACAGTCCTCCTAGTCCTCTCGAGACTGCACTGGCGCAGGTGGAAGCTTGGCTTGAAGCTCCCACCGTCGTGCTCTTGGCTGAGACGGGAAGCTACTGGCCGGGGCTCCGCGCCGCGCTGATGGCCGGTCGTGTGGTAGGTCCACAGGTACACGACGCGCGCATCGCCGCGCTGTGCAACCTCCACGGAGTGCAGGAACTGTGGACGGCAGACGGGGACTTCGGCCGCTTCCCGGGGCTGAAAGTCCGCAACCCGTTGATCCGCTGACTCGCCGGAACCTCGGCTTCGGCTATTCCAGTGGAATAGACGGATGAGAGATGTGGAGGCCCATGAAATTGTCAACTGGTGATTGCCGATCGTTGATTGGACGAAAGGTGTTTACGAATCCCAAGCCAGAGCTGCGGATCTTGGAGAGCGGGTTCGCGCTACATCTGATGCTATGCCTTTTGCTGATGGCGGCGCGGCCTCTCGAAGCGGAATCGATCACGCTTGAAGGCGCGCCGACGGATACCGGCTACAACGTTGGCTCCGTGGCGGTGGTACGCGCCAGGGTGAAAGGTGCTTCCGGCGATCCCAAGCGTTACGCGGTGTTTGCCGAGATCCAGTACGTGGGCATGACGGCTCTCACCAACGTGCAAATGGATTTGCTCAAGGAGAACAAGCCGGACGAGTTGCGTTACGAGGTAGGCTGGCCAATTCCCGGCGACGCTCCGGCCGGACTTTACAGTGTCGTACTGCGAGTCGAAGACCGCACCGAGCACAAAACGGTGGCAACGCAGAAGGCGCCGGGATTCGCAGTTTACAAGAAGCTCGTGCGCGTCTCACGAGTGACCCTGGACAAGACCTTTTACGCGCCGGGCGAGACCATCCAGTGCAGAGTGCAGGTGGAGAACTTGACCGACCAAATCATGCAGGGCCTGCGGGTGGAGTTCTCCAATGCCAACTACCCCTGGATTTCCACCTTTTCCGGGGCAGCGAGCCTCTCCGGCCAGAAGCCGGAGAATCCCGAGTTGGGCCTGAAAGTACTGACCGAAAAGTTGACGTTGCCTCCGCGGGGCGAGGGTGCGATTCCGCAGATGGCGGCCGGCACGGCGCGATTTCTGCAGGGCACGCAGGTGGCAGTAATGGGTGCGGGTGGACCCGCGCGCCACTACACTGTGCCACCACCGGAGACTGACACCTATACCATCGCCGTGTGGAACAAGGAGCGCACCGTCCTGTACGACATGCAGTTTTCACCCCAGGTGATCGTGCGTGACCCAGCTCACACGCTGCCGAAACCGTACAGCCGCAACTATACGCACCCTTATAACGACCAGATCGACTTCAAGAAATACCGCGAGTTCTATGCGCCGGAGCAACTCTCTTCGGTCATCCTGGTGGATCGTGAACACACACTGTACCGTCCCGGCGACGAATTTGCTCCCAATATGCAGGTAAAGGTCGGCGGCGCGGACACTCTGCGAGCAACCATTAGGGATCTTCGCGGTCGGCAGTTTGAGGGTAAGAGTTCAACCCGAGCCCACGCGGTGCTTTGGAGCATTCCAAAGGACGCGACGCCAGGAGTCTACTCGGTTACTTTCGCAGCCCTCGGCCGGGACGGTAAGACTGAGGCCGAGACCGGCACCGACCTCGCTGTGAACAACCTACCTGCCTCCGTACTGGTTTTCTGCCCCCACGAAGATGACGAACACCCCTACGCCGGGTTGATCCGTGCCGCAGTGGAGGCGGGTATTCCCATCAAGGTAGTGTTCTTCACGGGGGGTGACGTGGGCGAGTGCGAGCGCTACTTCAACCAGCCCTGCGGCCCCAACGAAGCGCGCGAGTTCGGCACGGTGCGCATGGAGGAGTCCGCCGAGGCGCTGGAGCACATTGGGCTCGCGCGCGACCAAGTTATTTTCCTTGGCCTGCCCGACGGCGGGTCGGGAGCGATCTGGTCTGAGCATCAGAAAATCGAGAACCCGTTCATGTCCGTTTATCTGGCCTCCGATCACGCTCCCTACGAAAGCATCTTCAAGGCTAACCTGCCTTATGCGCGCGACGCGGTTATCGGCGCCGTGAAAGAGATCATCGCCGACTTTCACCCCGCCTTGATCGCCACCCCTCACCCTGACGAACGGCATACCGACCACCGCACCGCTAACTGGTTCGTCGTCAAGGCCTGCCAGGAGCTGTTGAACGAGAACCGCATCGATCCCAAAACGGTGATCCTTGCCGACCAGGCCTACGGTGCGGGCGGGTTCAAGCCGGCGCCGTACAAGTACGAGAAGTGGCCAGTTTACCTCTCGGGCGAGGTGGCGGCGCTGAAACAGGAGATGAGCTGGATCTATCAGTCACAGGACGGCAACCTGGCCGAGGGCACCAAGAAAACCTTCGCCGAACTGCAACGCGAGGAGGTCCACTACCGCATCGTCGATTGGCAGGAGCACGCGGGTTGGAATGAATGAGTCTAGACTTCCTCGGCGTCCCCCACAGGGCCTCGAACTCAGCCTGATAGATACGCACCAAGCGTGGCTCGCCCAAAACCAAGACATTCTCGTCGACCCGACCCGATTTTCCTCTCTAATTGGTGGGCCGCACGCCCATATGACGCTCAGGTCGTCGTCCTCGGAGTTTTTCCCCGCAGCCTGGTAGGCAGTTAGGACGCCATCATCTCTAAAGGGTCGGTAGACCTCCATCTCGCAGCGGACAAACTGTCACCACGTCTGCGCTTTCCGACGCGGCCCGATACGTTTTACCACGGACTGCTGGTCATGCTAATTGAGGTCGAGAAATTTTGCGGAGTTGCTCCCACGGTGCTACGGGAGAGATATCTATAGGATACATAACCAACTATCAATAACGAATAAGGAGTTGACACCGAGGCGCTCCCGTACTAGGCTTCCGCTGCCTCTTTACCCCCATTACCTGACCGAATGGGAAATAAGCGGGAGGCGAAGTGCACCGTGAACGCGCCGGGGCGCACGAACCCATCAGGTGGAGTCCGGGTGAAACTCAGAAAGCTGGGCCGCACGAGCGCGCAATTCGCAATGCGGTGTGTTGTTCGCACGGCGGCCTTTCTAGCGGCGCTTGGCCTACTCGTTGCACCGGGGCCAAGGGACCAAGGACAACTGACTTCTGACAGCAAAGTGAGAAGGAGGAGGAGATATGAAAGAGTATCGTTTGAAAACTCGCATGTTGACGAGCTGGGTTGTGACAGTGGTTCTAATGGGATTGGTCGCGCCGTCCGCATCGCCTCAGGACGACAGCACGGTGGCGCAAGGCGCGGCCCAAGCCGAACAAGCAACGACAACGACGGATGCGGCAGGGTCAGCGGTGCCCCGGCTGGTAAGGTTCAGCGGGCTGGTAACAGACGGAACAGGTAAAGTGCAGACCGGGGTGCTGGGACTTACCTTCGCACTGTATCAAGAACAAACGGGTGGAGTGCCGCTGTGGGTTGAGACTCAGAAGGTTCAACTCGATGACCAGGGACGCTACACGGTCCTGCTGGGGGCCACGCAGGCCGAGGGGTTGCCGCTCGACCTGTTCACCTCAGGCAAGGCCAGGTGGTTGGGCGTAACGCCACATCTGCCGGCAGTCGGCGAGCAGCCACGCGTCCTGCTGGTGGGCGTGCCCTATGCCCTGAAGGCGGCGGATGCAGAGACCCTGGGCGGCAAGCCTGCCTCGGCGTTCTTAACGACCCAGGCCGCGCCGTCGTTAACGGACGCCGGCACCCAGGCTGTAATCCAATCCCTCAGCGTGGCCGCTGGAGCTGCGTCTGTGGCGCAGAATCCCGGTCCTTTGGCGATCACGGGCAGTGGGACACCCAACTTCATTCCCATCTGGACAAGCAGCACGAATCTGGGGAACTCCACTGTCTCCGAGGTCGGGGGTACGGTGAATGTTAAGGGCACGCTGCAGTTGCCGGCAACAGGCACGGCAACGGCCGCTAAGGGATTCAACTCTCAGCCGCTAGATTCCATCGGCTCAAGCTTTTCGAGCACCCTGTCTGTACCTGTGAACCAACACTTCCGCTTGCGGGTAGAGCCGGTGGGCAACAACACCCCATCCCCCTCGGGAAAGATCAGCCTTTTGTATGCGTCAGGGACGGGGACGCCGGCTGAGACGGGCTTATCTATCGCCAAGAATGGTCGCATCACCTTCGCTTCCGGTCAGACCTTTCCAGGCACCGGGACGATCACGGGTGTTACGGCGGGGACGGATCTGACGGGAGGAGGCACGACCGGCACCGTCACCTTGAATCTCAACGTGGCGGCAACGGACGCGCGCTACGCGCGACTGGGAACTGCCAACACCTTCGTGGGCAATCAGAGCATCACCGGCAACCTCAGCGATAGCGGCAACATCAGCGCGACCGGCTCAGTAAGCGGAGGCTCGGCGAGCTTCAGCGGCGCGGTTTCCGGTGGTAATGGAACCTTCAGCGGCAACGTTAGCGGAGCCAACCTGACAACCAGCGGCACGGTGTCCGGGAAAACGGGGAGCTTCACCGGCAACGTCAGCGGAGCCAACCTGAGCGCCGGCGGCACGGTTTCCGGCGCGACGGGCAGCTTTACTGGTGAAGTCACCGCCAACGAGTTTTTTGCCGACACCAACAGCACCGAGGCCGTCGTAGGCATATCCACCGTTAGCAATGGTGTCTACGGCGAATCCGACCATGACTCTGGCTTCCAAGCCGCGACCTTGGGTTGGGAGTTCGGGTCGACGCAGGAGACGTTGGGCTTATGGGGCTTTACAGCAAGCGCGATTGGAGCGGGGGTGTACGGAGAATCGGTCAACAGTAGCACCGTTGGCTCTGGAATCTTTCCCAACGCCGGCGTTTGGGGTGATACGGGTAACATAGGCAACGACGGTGTTCTGGGAACGGCAGATGACGCGTTTCCGATGGTCGCATTCAACAACAGTACGATTAGGACCACAAGCTTCTTTGAAAATGAAACGACAGGTAGTTCCACGGCTCCAATCTTCAGAACCGTGAATAATTTCTTTGGGGGCGCCTGCACCATC
>DATJKY010000020.1:0-2008 GCA_035490955.1 Terriglobia bacterium
TAAGCCAAGATTCGTCAGAACCGTTTCTGACAGCAGTGGAACGCCTATTCTCGAGATCATCAAAGAAAAAGACACAATCACGGTTTTCGAGGCCGATGACCTGGACCATCAGGTAAAGTTTCCGTCCGCCCTTATACCGGCACTTATCCAGTTTCTGGAGCATCTCAAGTAAGCAGCTACGAACTGCTCGCCCAGCGCCGGATCGGTCCAAGTAGCCTAAGAAATTGGCTGGTACAAGCATGGTAGTCGATCGTTATGTCAGAACTCAACAGGAGGTTCGGGCTGAATCGGGCTGAATGGTAGTGGGTCAGTTTGTCCCGCTATCACTACCACCGACGACGTCTCTCGCATCCTTACAGATGCGGACGGGGTTAGAATTTAATGGCGCGTGTGTTCATCACAGGTTCGTCGGATGGCCTCGGCCGAATGGCCGCCCAGCTCCTCATCGAGCAAGGCCACCGAGTCGTTCTGCACGCACGCAACGAGCGTCGGGGACAGGAAGCCCTGTCCGCCGTCCCCGGAGCGCACACGGTTGTCATCGGCGATCTGACGAGTATCGCCCAGACTCGAAGCGTGGCCGATCAGGTCAATCGGCTCGGCTCCTTCGACGGAGTAATTCACAATGCGGCCGTGGGGTATCAGGAGCCTAGGCGCATCGCGACCGAAGACGACCTGCCCCATGTGTTCGCCGTCAACACGCTCGCACCGTACATCCTGACCGCACTTATCCGGCGCCCACAGCGCCTCATCTACCTGAGTTCCGGCCTTCACCAGAGGGGTGATGCAAGTCTGAAGGATCTTGCGTGGGAGCACCGCCCTTGGCAGGGACAACAAGCATACTCCGATACCAAATTGCATAACGTGCTCTTGGCCTTCGCCGCAGCACGCCGCTGGCCGCATGTTCTCTCCAACGCTCTTGAGCCCGGCTGGGTTCCGACCAAGATGGGAGGGCCGCAGGCGCCGGATGCCCTTGACGCCGGGCACCGCACCCAGGTGTGGCTGGTGGCGAGCGATGACCCGGCCGCGATGGTCACAGGCGAGTACTTCTATCACATGCGGCCCCGCAGGCCGAACCCTGCGTCGCGCGATCTGGATCGGCAGGAGAAGCTGCTCGACGCCTGCAAGCGCTTCTCCGGAGTGGATCTACTCCACGGCTATCCGGAGACCAAGTAGACTGAGGCGCGTCACTACCTGCGAACGGCGGCATTTGGCCAGGATTTGCTCCTCAAGATCCTTGAGGTCGTCGATGAGCTGGACCGGACGGTCATGATCCGCCGGAAATTCCTGCAGTAACCTCGCGCGCCGTCCGCTCATCAGATACTCTTACTGAGAAAGTCCACGAGATCCGGCTTGCTAAGCGCTGTGAATGGCCTTCGGTCGAAAGTCACATCCAACAGCCCTGTCATTCCGAGGAGTATTACATGGGCCTTCGGCCCACCAATATGCATGAAAGTCGCGCCCAATGACCCCACTGAAAACAAACGAGTTGCGCGCGACTTTCGACGGAGTATCCATGGGCCCGCGGCCCACCCAATTGGATGAAAATCGGGCTAGCCGGCAGGTGTACCATGTCCCCGACGTGGAGCGGTGGAGGTCGCCTGCGCTCTGGATGAGTTGAGACCGTGACGGAGTATGGCCCGGAACGTGCGTTTTGAACCCATAAATGTGTCGCTGCCCGTCCCAGCGGGAAGGGTAGTAGCGCGTGAGAGAGCTTAACCTCTATGCCGCACGTTCTACCCTTCCACGCCGGGAGGAGATCATGGCGTACAAGGTCGCCGGAATCGATGTTCACAAGAAAGTGCTGATGGTGGTGGTTTACGAAGTCAGTGACCAGCAACACCTCGTCGCTGAACATTTTTGATCCGCTGCCCGCGCGCCGGCAAGCGAAGTCTTTAATCGCCCACTGGTATGCTCCGCCTTACATCGTTGACCTTGTGGATGTGGTGCCTGGCCCTGAAACGGAACCGGAAGCCTTGGCAGCAGTAAAGGACCTGCTCGAGAGTTTGGG
>DATJKY010000021.1:0-4612 GCA_035490955.1 Terriglobia bacterium
TGTCGACCGAATTCTTTAAGGTGCTGGGTGTCGCGCCCCTGCTAGGACGCGCTTTTGCAGACGGTGAGGACCAGGCCGGGCACGAACACGTCGCACTGCTGCGAGAGGACCTTTGGGAGCGGCGTTTTGGCGGCGACTCGCGCGTGGTCGGCCGCGCCGTCAAAGTGAACGGAGAGAACTACACCGTGATCGGTATCATGCCCGCGAGCTTCCGCCGGATGTGGCTCTTTCCGGCGCAACTTTGGATTCCCCTCGTGTTTACCCCCGAACAGCTGGCGCCGCAAGCGCGGAGATCCCGCTTTCTGAACGTCTTCGCGCGCCTGAAGGCAGGAGTGACCGAGAAGCAGGCGCGCGCGGAACTGGTCACCGTCGCCAGCCGTGTGGCCGCCGCCAACCCCCAGAAGGAAAAGGGATGGACGGCCAATCTCATGACGGTTCAGGACTACGCTATCCAGGAAAGCAACTCGAAGACCGCATTGCTGTTCCTGACCGCAGCCGTGGGATTCGTGCTGCTGATCGCCTGTGCCAATTTGGCCAATCTGCTGCTGGCGCGAAACTCCCACCGGCAACGCGAATTTGCCATTCGTAAGGCCCTGGGAGCCGGCGGATTTCGCCTGGCCCGCCAACTTCTCTCCGAATGCCTCATGCTTGCGCTCCTGGGCGGCGGCGCGGGTTTGCTGTTCACCATATGGGGCCTTCGCCTGCTACGCGCCGCACTTAACTGGAACGATTACGCCGTCCTCACGGCTCAACAACTCTCCATCGACGCCAGTGTACTGCTGTTCACGCTCGCGGTTTCCGTGGGCGCAGCTCTGATCTTTGGTCTCGCGCCTGTGCTTCAGCTCTCTCACCGTGATCTCCATGACCCCCTCAAGGAAAGCTCGCGATCGACGACCGCAGGGCGGGAACATCATCGTTTGCAGAACCTGCTGGTGATTGTTCAGCTGGCCCTATCCCTGGTTCTGCTGGTGGGGGCGGGCCTCTTCGTTGGGTACTTTGTCGAGGAGCTCCACTCGAGTCGCGGCATGAATCCCCATAACCTTCTCACCGCATCGGTCTCGCTGGGTGGCGCTCCCTATAAAGAACCGGGGCGCCAGATTGCTTTCTTTCAAAGCGTCCTCCGCGAACTCGAAGGACTGCCCGAGGTGCAATCGGCGGCCGTTACCACCGATCTGCCCTTTACCTTCCCAGGTGAGGCGCATTTTATGATCGAAGGTCGGCCGGCACCAAAGACCGAGAAGGAGTCCTCGGCCGGTTATTTCGCCGTCAGCCCCGGTTACTTCGACGTGGTCCAAATTCCGCTGCGCGAGGGGCGCGAATTCGCGTCTTCGGATAATGAAAGCTCGGCTCCGCTGGTCATCGTCAATCAAGCCTTTGCGCAGAAATTCTTTCCCAACGAGAACCTTCTGGGCCGACACATCAGCATCACCCATGAAGGCCAGCCGGTCGCCCCGGTCAATCCTTCCCTGGCATCAACCCGGCAAAGATGGAGTGAGATTGTCGGGGTGGTAGGCAACGTCAACGAGGTTCTCGGTCAGGGCGTCCCGCGGCCCCATATCTTCGAACCCTTCCTCCAGCGGCCCGACGGTTCGATGAGCCTGGTGGTACGGCTTCGGAGTGAGCCCGGCGGTTTTGCCGCATCGCTGCGGCGCGCAGTCTGGAAAGTGGACAAGGACCAACCCATCACCAACCTCAAGACCATGGATCGGGTGGTGCAGGATGCCGGCCAGGGGGACAGTTTGATTACGGAACTTATGAGCGTCTTCGCCGGCCTCGCTCTGCTCATGGCAGCGGTCGGCATCTATGGTCTCATCGCCTATCTTGTTGGCCGGCGGACCCACGAAATCGGCGTTCGCATGGCGCTGGGCGCCCGACGAAGCGAAGTGTTCCGACTCGTGCTTCGTAGTGCCATGTCTGTGGCGCTAACCGGTGTGGCGGCCGGCTCTCTTATCTCCTTAGCCTTGCCCAGACTTGTGGCCGCTAGCTTTACCGGCTTCCATGTTCACGCCGCCTGGATTGTGATTGGCACACCTCTAGCTGTCGCTTTCGTCGCGTTCGCTGCCTGCTACCTGCCGGCGCGGCGTGCTTCGCGTCTTGATCCTATGGTGGCACTCAGGTATGAGTAAACCAGTGACGAATGACAAGTGAAAGGTATCTTCAATGTTGCGTTACAAAAGGGAGTTGACTATTGAGCGAGCTTTACTCGCAAGTCGCATTCGTTGTGTATCAGGGTACGCCTTCAGACGTGCCGCATGGACAGTCTTTGCTTCAGGGCTTTAGCCCCTGTAGTCGGACTTCAGCGGCTAAAGAGGCTGCGGAACAAGTGTTGTGGCGCGCTCCGAAAGGGCGAGGCTTCAGCCCCTCCGCAGAGCGCGCCCCAACACCTTCAACAATTTGTGGTCAGGGCGTCGGCGCGGCGGGGCTGAAGCCCCGCCCTTCCGAGGCCCTGAATAGCGTTTTTCCGCAGCCTCTAAAGCCGTTCTTCTTTCGGTCATGGTTCCGCAGGGCTGAAGCCCGTGCCCTGATACGACGCGCACACAGGTATATGATAGCTTAGCTGGCTAAGCTATCATTTAGGCACCAAAGTATCAACCAGATTCAGCGGCGTGTGGAGCGCGTCTTCTTCCAGCCGTAACTTTTTAGCTTTCTGTTCAGGTTCACCCGATTGATAGCCAATACCTGCGCCGCGCGTGTCTGATTTCCCCGGCACTCTGCGACAATGCGGAGGATATGGGCGCGCTGAGCGTCTTCGCAGGTTAGCACTGCGGCCTCCGGACAAGCCAGATTCAGGGTGAAGTCTTCCTCGCCGAGCTCCGCTGACTGCGAGACGACCATGGCGCGCTCCACGGCGTTTTCAAGTTCGCGGACATTGCCCGGCCAATCGTAATTCTGTAGCAGCTTCATGGCTTTGGGCGCCACCCGGACCATCTTCTTGTTCATGGCCACAGCGCACTTTCGAATGAAGTGCTCGACGAGAAGCGGAATGTCCTCCTTGCGCTCGCGAAGCGGTGGAAGCGCAATCTGGAAGATGTTCAGGCGATAGAAGAAATCCGGCCGCAACTTGCCTTCGTCGACAAGGCCCTCCAGGTCGTGGCAGGTACCGGCGACAACGCGGAGGTCCAGTCGTTTATCGCCCCCACGCCGGACCTCCCTCTCCTCCAAGAGCGGTAGTAGACGGGCCTGGCTCCTCAGGCTGATGCCCGCCACTTCGTCCAGAAATACAGTACCGCCGTGAGCGATTTCGAGTTTGTCCTTCCTGCGGTACTGTGCTCCGGTGAAAGGCTCCTTCTCATGACCGGGCAGCTCGCTGTCGGACCGAGTCCCGGCAGGGGTGTTGAGGTGAATGACAACGAAGGGATTGAGACGGCGAGGGCTAGCCGTGTGGATGGCGCGCGCCACGAGCTCCTTGCCTGTGCCGCCTTCACCGCTGATCAGCACGGTCGCCTCCGTAGGCGCCACGGTCGAGATAGCTTCGAAGACGGGCTTCATCGCTGCGCTCTGGCCGATCAGTTTCTGAGGGCCTGCCAGTAGGGCTAGAGCCTCGCGCAGCCGGACGTTCTCCTGTTCAGCGCGCCGGTGGGCCAGGGCATGACGCACGGTGTGAGCGACGACGTCGGGGTCAACGGGCTTCGAGACGTAGTCGTAGGCGCCTCTCTTGAGTGCCGCGAGGGCCGTTCCCATAAAGGCGGAGCCACTCATCATAACCGCGATGAGCGCGGGGTCCACCTCGCGCAATTGCTGCTGAAGTTCAATGCCGTCGGTTCCGGGCATTCTAATGTCTACCAGGGCCAGGTCCCAATGGCGACGCGCCATCAGTCTAAGCGCTTCCTGAGCGCTTGCGGCGACGCCGACCACATAACCTTCCTTGTGAAACCATTTGCGCAGCGAATCGCGCACCACTGGCTCGTCATCAACGATCAGCAAACTGCCTGTTTCACTTGGCTCCATGGCCCTCCCCCCGCCGCTCTGAAATCTCCAATCTGTCTTCACCTGTTTCGGCCACGCAATACCTGCCGAACCTCCTGGAGGACGCGCCGCACGAGATCGCTTACTGCCTCTTCCGTCTCCGACGAGAGTCCCGTACCGGCTCTGAAATCCCGACCTTCGATTCCATAGACGATGAGGTGTTGTGGAAGCCGGCCGAGCACGCGCGCCAGTTCAACGGCGGCGACGAGGCTGAAAGCATGGCTCGACCCGCGGAAGGTCGGAGCCGGTAAGGGTCGCCAAGTCGCATTCCAACGGTGGAGCGTGCCGGGCTTCGCGCCGGACGCCACGGCGTCCAGGAGGATGACCGTGTCTGCCCCTTTCCAGCAGTCCATCAAGTCTGTTCCCTCGCCGCTGTGTTCCAGCACCCGAAAAGACCTCAACCTTTGGTTCTTTAACCTCTGGGCGGCCACCAACCCCACCCCGTCGTCGCTGCGGTAAGCGTTGCCGATTCCGATCACGAGGATCTTAGTGGCCACTTAACTAGCCTATATGGATGCGCTCAGGGTGGCTTTCTGGGCTTGCTGTCATTCTGAGTGTTACATTGGACCTTCGGCCACGAATAGACATGAAACTCCCTCGGGCCTGTCATTCCGAGCGCAGCGAGGAATCTGCTTCTTCTTAATGT
>DATJKY010000022.1:0-3815 GCA_035490955.1 Terriglobia bacterium
GGCGGGGTGAACTGGCCGCTGGGCACGCCATATGAATATAACGGGCCGACGCTGATGACGACGTTCATCGTGTACCCACCGAACGCGAAGGAAGAGCAGGTGGTAGCTGCGTACGACGCGACGGTCAAGGAACTGGCAGAGAAGGGTCCGAGCCAGGAGGAATTGAGCCGCATCGTGGCGAAGATGAGGTCGGACTGGTACGACCAGCTGGAGATACCGATCAACCGCGCGTCCGCGTTGTCGCACGCGACGCTGTTCGACGGCAGTTACCAGCGCGTATACCAGATTCCGGAAGATCTTGCGAAAGTGACGCCGGCGGAAGTGCAGAAGTTTGCGGCGAGGTATCTCGTGAAAACGAATCGAACGATCATCAACCGGGCGCCGGAAGCGAGCGGCAAACAGGGAGGCGGGCAATGAGGAGCTGGGTCGCGTTAGGATTCGTTTGCATGTTTTCGGCAGGGGTTTCGGCACAGAGAGAGCAGCCGTTGCCGAAGGAATTGCCGGCGTACGGACCGGAAGTGGCACTGAAATCGCCGAAGGCGGAAACGGCAAAACTGGGGAACGGGCTGACAGTATGGCTCGTGTCGACACCCGGTTTGCCGAAAATTGCGATAGCGGTGGCGGTGCGCGGAGGGCTGGCGGCAGATCCGAAAGACCTGCCGGGAATTTCCGAGCTGTTGTCGAAGACGATCGACCAGGGGACGAAGTCGCAGACGGCGCGAGAGATCGCAGAGCAACTGCAGGCTGCCGGGGGCGACTTGTCTGTAGACGAGGGAAAGGATTCGATCACGGTCTCGACGTCGGTGCTGTCGTCCAAAGCAGAGCCAGCGCTGATGGTGCTGGTGGACGTGCTGCAGAATGCGACGTTTCCGGACGCGGAAGTGAGCCTGGCGAAGAGGAACCTGTCGGATAGCTTGCGAGAGAAAGAATCCACGCCATCGTTTCTGGCAGGGAGAGCGATGGCCAAGGTGCTGTTCGGGGGCAGCACGTACGCGGTGACTTCGGCGACGCAGCAGTCGATCGAGGCGACGACGCCGGGGGACTTGCGGAAAGTATATGGGGAAAGGTTCCGTCCGGACCAGGCAGTGCTGGTGGCGGTGGGGGACTTCCAGACGGAAGAGATGCTTGGCTTGCTGAAAGGGAAATTCGGTGGGTGGAAGGCGGGTACCGGGCCGGTCGCCGCAGTGCCGGCACGATTCGACACGCTGCCGAAGCACGCGGTGTACCTGGTGCAGCGGCCGGGATCGGTGCAAACGACGCTGCGGCTCGGGACGATGGGGCCGCTGCGGAGCGACCCGGATTTCGCGGCGACGCAGCTCGCGAACGCGATTTACGGTAGCATGTTCAGCTCGCGGCTGGTGTCGAATATACGCGAAGACAAGGGCTACACGTATTCGCCGGGAGCGTCGCAGAGCACGTATCGCGGCTCGGGCGTGCTGATGACGCGAGCGGACGTGCGGAACGAAGTAACGGGGGCGAGCTTCAACGAAATCACGTACGAATTGAACCGGATGGCGACCACGAGCCCGACGGAAGAAGAGCTCACGAAGGCGAAGCGATTCCTGATAGGGATTGAAGCGATCCGACTGCAAGCGCGGGCATCGGTTGCCGCGGAGTTGTCGCGGCTGTGGGTTCTGGGATTGCCACCCGAAGAAATTGGGGAGTACGGGAAGAAAGTGGGAGCGACGACGAGCGCGGACGTAGATGGCGCAGGGCGGAAATATTTTCCAGCAACGCGAACGGCGGTGGTGGCGGTGGGAGAGGAGAAAGTGATCCGCGAGGCGCTGGCGCCGCTCGGGGTGAGCGTGGAGACGGCACCGTAGATACGCCGGTAGAGAATCAAAACACGGAGAGCCGAGATAAGGTGATTTCCCATCGCGAATGTTTGAATTATGAGCTGCAAATTCAAGCGGGAATCCTCCACTGACGCCCAGATCCGCTGGCAGCGTGAGCGATGCAGAGGACCTCTGGCGGGGAATCGTGTCAGCCTCTCACATCTATAATTAAATGAAGGATGCCAAATCCCTGGTATTTCTGTTACAGACCCGGTCATCTTGTTGTGGTCACTGTGGGGCTAACTGCATGCCTGCTCCCGGCTCGGCGCGCCTCCGGAACCGATCCGGTTGTCGCCCTCCGTTACGAATAATGGCCTGACCTTGGCTGGTTTCGGTCGTCCGCGATATCGCCAACGGTCGTTTTCTTTTTCGCCGTGTGCCCTACCTTTGCTGGGGAACCGCTCAAGTCCCGATTTGACTGCATCCGAGTAGGTGGATAGTAGGCCTTGCGTTCCCTGGTGTTGTCCTGCCCGCCTATCGCTTTGGCCGGTATTCACACGGGCCAAAACGCCTGGCTCGGCCGGGAGCGGGGATTCATTGATCCAACAGCGGGCACTGCACAAGTGGCTGGATATTTTTAATTCATTGAAGGTGCTCCAGAACCTCTTTTCAAGGGGAACCCCAGGGAGACCACTGCTTTATTCACATTTCGCTCAGACACGTTCTCGCTGACTCCGGTTGCGAATGGCCCCGATCTATCGGCCAAGCTCTTCACTCCCGGCACCTTTACGGTTTACTTCAATGGTCCCCCAGCATCGCCGGCCGGCAATTTTGCCAATTTGGACAGCTTCTCGTCGGGCAAACCGATTGCGACCTTCCTCAGATCGACGGGAATAACTACAGATGTAGCTGGCTCGACAGGGACTCCGACATTTTCGGCAGAGCTCGTCTCGGGCCAGGATTTTGTGTTCCCGGGCCAGACCGTGAACTTCGCGAACTTGGTTCCCAACGGCGTGACCGTTCTGATCACCACATCGCCCAATTTCGTCGGCGGTGCCGGGGAGTTCCTCATCGCTCAGCCATTTACGTTTAGCGCGATCGCCATAGGGGGGAATCAGACTCGGATCGCCAGTGAGAGGTCGGCGCGTAAGACTCAGTCAAAAAATGCCGGTGGGAAAAACATGAAGGAGTCTCCGCGCACATTCCGTTTTATCCAGGTAAACAGCAGTTTGTGAGGCGCGGAGCACCAAGTTCATTGGCAGGAAGCTCGCTGAAAGGTCGATCGGAGGAAGCCATGACCAACAGGCAAGACCTGATCAGCAACCTGAAACTCATCAAGAAGGCCATCGTCGTCACCAAGCCGGAAACGCTCGGCAAAAAGCCTCATCGCCTGTATTTGAGAGAACTTGTTTATCGCCCTGACACGGTGCGCGGCGCGAACGACTCGCACGCACCCATCGTGATCACGACTGATTCCGAGTTTCAGATATGCAATTGCGTTGTAAGCCCGCAGGTACCACAACGGACCCGTATGTCATCGGGGCCATTAACTCGGCGCCCGCAGTGTCCATCGAGGAACGTAGATATACGGGAAAAAAAAAGATGAGCCCATTTTCCCTTGGCCTGCGCGTACCTAGGTGAGGACGGAAACGGACTTATCTCCGGGGGACAAAAAGAGATTGGCCGGGCATTGCCGGACAACTTGAAGAATGCAAGTTTATGCCGCTCAAACGTTCGAACTTTGGGAGCGACGGCATCCGTTTGGTTCGCGATTTTTTTCCTGCGGCGACGCTGAAGTCGCCGCGGAAGATCTGAGGAAGACGTGAAAAACGAAATCAGCGTGTGCTGTGATGCCCCCTGCGCCTCCTTGCCTTTGGACAGTCGAATGGTTCGCCTCGACAGCGTCAGCAAGGAATTCGATGGTGCGCGCAAAGTCAGGGCACTCGACAACGTGACGCTCCACGTTGCCCAACGAGAAATCGTATCTATTGTGGGGCCCTCGGGCTCCGGAAAATCCACTTTACTGAATCTGATTGGGAT
>DATJKY010000023.1:0-3990 GCA_035490955.1 Terriglobia bacterium
ACGGGCCTTGTCGAAAGTCAAGCCTCTTCGCGCCGCCGCTTGACCTCGATTTGCAGGCGCCTGATTTTCTGATTGAGGGTGGAGAGCGGAATCTTGAAGCGCTCGGCGGCTTCTGTCTGGCTCCAGTTCGTTTGCGCGAGCATCTCGAGGATGACACGCTTCTCGTAGGCCTCCGTGATTTCGAACAGCGACCGCCCTTCCAGATTGCTGGGCAAAAGGGCAGGAGGCGGCACCCGCGCGCCGTTTTGAGAAATCTGGTCAGGCAGGAGGTCCGGGCCCAGGGCCGTCCCGGAGGCGAGCACCACGGCACGCTCGACGGCGTTCTCCAGCTCGCGCACGTTGCCAGGCCAGTTATAGTCCATCAGCCTCTTCATGGCTGCAGCCGAGAAACGCAGTCCTTCGCGGGCGTTTTCGTGCCCATATTTTCTTAGGAAGTGTTCCACCAGCAGCGGAATATCTTCCTTGCGCTCGCGGAGGGGAGGTAAGGCTACAGAGATGACATTCAGGCGGTAGTAGAGGTCCTCGCGGAACCTGTTCTCCTGGACCAGCCTGCGCAGATCAGCATTGGTCGCCGCCAAGATGCGCACATCCACCTTAATAGTCTCCGTTCCGCCCAAGCGCATGAACTCCCGCTCCTGGATTACCCGGAGCAGTTTGGCCTGTGTTTCCACGCCGATCGTCCCGATCTCGTCGAAAAAGATGGTGCCCTGGTCTGCGACCTCAAATAATCCGCGCTTGGTGGCGATGGCGGAAGTAAAGGCGCCTTTGACGTGCCCAAACAGGGTGCTCTCGAGCAGATCCACCGGCATCGACCCTGTATTCACGGGAACAAAGGGCCGGTCGGCCCGGGGGCTGGTGGCATGGATGGTTTTGGCTACAAGCTCCTTGCCTGTACCACTTTCACCCAAAATCAGCACCGTGGCGCGGCTCGCGGCGACTTGGGTAATAAGGTCCATCACCTTCTGCATAGTCTCGCTGCGCCCCACGATGTTGGGCAGGCCGTAATTTTTCAGGGCTCGGCGAAGGTGAATGTTCTCAACCTGCAGCCTCGACCGGTCGAGTAAGTTGCGAATTTCGAGCAATAACTTGTCGTTGTCCCAGGGTTTCGTAATGTAGCTGTCGGCGCCTTCCTTCGATGCCTTGAAGGCTGTCTGGCTAGAGTCGTAGGCGGTGATCATGATGACGCCGACTTCCGGACGCTCGCGCTTGATCGACTGCAAAACCTCCAGGCCGCTGCGGTCGGGCAGGCTTATATCGAGCAGCGCCAAGTCGTAGACCTGCGATTCGATCTTCGTCAGGCCCTCCACTGCGTTGCTGGCGCAATCCGACTCGTATCCTTCCAGCTTCAAAAGCTGGTCAAGGCTCTCGCGAATCTCCTGTTCGTCGTCAATGATGAGAATCGAGCCTTTAGAGGGCATGGACGGGTTTCCTTGCCACAGGGAACTCTAGCCGGAAAGTTGTGCCCTTGCCGACCTGGCTTTCGACCTGGACCTTGCCGGAATGCTCGCGGATGATTCCGTAGCTGACGGCCAGACCCAGACCAGTGCCGCGGCTCGTCGACTTGGTGGTGAAAAAGGGATCGAAGATCTTTTGCAGGTGGTCGGCAGGGATACCGACACCGTTGTCGCCCACCTCGACGCGAACCGTCGAATTCTCGGCTTCCGTCGCCAAGGTCAGCTCGCCGCCAAAAGGCATCGCATCGCGGGCGTTGACGATCAGGTTCATGAATACCTGCTGCAGCCGGCCAGCATTTCCGTAAACCGGCCCCAAGTCCGGCGTGAGCTGTAGATTTAGGACGATCTTGGAAGCTCGCAGCATGGGCTCCAAGAACGACAAGGTTTCTTGGATCACTTTGTTCAAGTCCAGATCGTTGTATTCACTGCTGCTGAGGCGGGAAAACTTCAGCAAGCTGTTGACTATCTCCGAGGCGCGAAAGGCTTGCCTGATTATTTTGTCCAGGGTCCTCGACTGCGGATCCTCGACGGGCAACTGTCGCATCAGCATCTGCGCCTGAGAGGTGATAACAGCCAAGGGAGTATTCACCTCGTGGGCAACGCCGGCGGCGAGCAGCCCGATCGAGGACAGCTTCTCCGCCTGGACGAGCTGATCTTCCAGGCTGACACGCTCCGTGAGGTCATTAACAATCAGCAGGCGGCCGATGACGTCGCCGTCCCTACCAACCAACGGGGTCAGCGAGACGTTGACGATCAACTGGCGCCGGTCGGCGGTGCGCAATCGAAACTTGTAAAGAGAAAAGGCCTGCCTGGCTTCGGGCGCCGGCGTTAACTCCGCTATAAGCTCGGGCGGGAAAATCTCCCCCAGCGCTCGGCCTACCGCCTGAGCGCGGTCCAGCCCGTAGAGTTGTTCCATGGCAGAGTTCCACGATTCCACTCTTTGCTCGAGATTACAGGCCAGAACGCCAGCGTTAATCGACTCCACGATGCTCTCGCTGAACTCCTTCAGCGCTTGGTTCTGAAGCGCCTTTTGTTCCAGCGATTGGTAGAGACGCGCGTTTTCCAAGGCAATGCTGACATATCCGGCGATGGTCTGGAGTAGATCGACGTCTTCACTGGAAAGGAAGTCACCCTTGTGAGTCTTCCCCAGCGCCAAGTATCCCAGCGTCCGTTCTTTGACCTTAAAGGGCAGGTAGTAATGGAGATCGAGTCCTTCGATCGTGGACTGGGCAGCCTTAGTGACACCAAAGGCCCTCTTGACGCTGTCGAAGAAGAGATAGCCCTTCTCCATCTCTGGACGCGCGGGATCGAGGAAGCTGAAGTCCGGTGTTCCCGAATATATCACGCCGCGCGACTCAACGAGATGAAACTCGGCAGTTGTCGATCCCAGAATGATCATGGCGCGGTCCACGTTCAGCGTCTCCACCAAACGCTCGATAACCTTTTCCAGGAGCCGGCCAACGTGGAGTTCCGAGGTTAACTCACGGGCGAACTCCAATAGAGTCTGACGGTAGTCATACGACGCCGGGTTGAAGAACCTGTCGAGGCGCGCTTGGATCCAATTCAGCATCGGCTGGAAGAGGAGAGCGGTGACGATAATCCCTAAGAGCCAACCGCCGCGTCCCGTGATGGGTATCCAGCTGTGGAAGATGTCGGCCAGCAGCGCCACGCTACCCAGGTAAATGCCCGCGATGGCGGCGGTCGCCAGCGTGTAAGCGATGCCGCGGCGGAAGATAATGTCCACATCCATCAGCCGGTAGCGCACGATGGCGTAACCAAAGGTGAGCGGAAGGAAAACCAGGGAGAGCGCTGAGAACTTCATCCACGTCGGCGGGATGAAACCTAAAAAGTAGGGCAAGGCATAAAACAAGGCAAACGGCACTACGGCGAGGTACGTTCCGCGCGTAACCCACTTCAACTGTTGCTTCAACAAGGGTACCCGCGTCCGGTTAAAGGAATACTGGAGGCAAGTGGCTCCAGCCAAGAAGTACAAAGCGAGATAGATCAACTCAATCCTGTCGAGCACCCATCGTGCTGTTAGCAGAGACACCGGCAGAACCCAAACTCCGCTCGCCACCATAACGTGAACCAGGCCCAGGAAGGCCCGCGGCAGATAGACAAGCGGAATGGCAAAGCGCCGTTCCCGGATGAAAAAAGCTCGCTCCGGGAAACGCAGGCAGAAATGGAGGAAGAGCGCGGGTTGCAAAAGAGTGGCTGCCACGTTCAACCAGTAAATCGCCCAATCAAAGCTATTCAGCTTGCCCGTATACGAAAACGAGTAGAGAACGTAGGAAGCGAGGCAGAACAAATAAAAGTGGAGAGAATAGCGTGAGGTCCAACGACGTAGCAAGATGAAAGCGCCGATCACCAAGTACAGCAAACCGACCAGATCCAAGAGGTGACGAACCGGATTGGAACGGCTTTGAGGTACCGTGACAAGCGTAACTCGAAACTTGTTCCCCTGGCGGACCAGGTCGTAAACCAGCCGTGACCACACTCCATTACGAAAGACCTCTCGAGTGGCGTCCGAGCCTCG
>DATJKY010000024.1:0-12826 GCA_035490955.1 Terriglobia bacterium
CATGGGATCGATAACAACAACACACAGTACTACCAGATTGTCGGCACCGTGACGACCTATATTCAGAATAAGGGTAGCCTGGGCGGCTCGTACGTGGATACGTCGGCATATCCGGCGTCCGGTTGCAACGACAGTGCCACCTCACGAAAAATGACCGCGCGTCCGTAGCGGAGTGTGGGCGGACGGAGATCCAGAACGTGATGACTCTGAAGGGCTGGACTGGTGCGATCAACAAGATGTTCCTGCTCTTTACCTCGAGCGGGGAGGGCTCGTGCTTCGATTCCACCTCGACTTCCTGCGCCTATGTTCAATACTGCGCCTACCACAGCTACTTCTTGAGCGGGACAACGCCGGTCATTTACGGAAACGAACCTTATGGCAACACCAGTGTTTGCCAGGCACCCGGGATTCCATCCCCGAACGGCGACCCCATAGCGGATACGGCGGCCACCTCAGCGAGCCACGAGTTGTCTGAGGCAATCACAGACCCGGAGGGGAGCGCCTGGTACACAGCGTCAGGCTATGAGATCGGCGACCTGTGCGCGTACAATTACGGCGTGAACACCTGGGACTCAGCCAAAGCGAACCAGATGTGGAACGGCCGTTTTTACGAGTTGCAACAGGAATACGACAACCACACAGGTTCGTGCGTCCAAGTCGGCCCGTAAGCACCGATACTCGACTGAAGGACTCAACACTTCGGTGATACGACGGGCCGAGTGGCGGTAAACGAAGGCGGGGCCGACCGGACGGAAGGACGGCAGTTCAGGCGCGCCCGGCAGCACTGGGGCGGCGGCAAGCGGGCGTCCACAAAGCTTCGCAATCGCAGGTCGTCAGGTGCCGCCACTATCAAAGACGTTTAGATCGCGGTCCTCAACTGGCGACGGAGAAGGTCGTTGGCAAGATGGCCCAGAGTGACCCCTGCCTTCCGGGCGCGCGCTTCGAGAGTCTCCGCGACGTCCGCCTCGATCGATATTTCGTAATGACGGTTGCGCAGTTCCGCCACAACCCGAATGGTGCGGAAAGCCCGGGGGTAGTCAGTTGTGTCGTGCGTGTCCCAGAACTCGGCCGCCTCGTCGGCCGCAGCGAACTCGTCAGGGATGGCATCAATCTGCTTCCTTTTGCTCATGGAAGTATCTCCGCTCCGCATGGGTCATTTCACGGGCTGAAACCGGCAGCGCAGCCGACCGAGGCTTGCGGAGGAAAAAACCACCAGATATCTGCCCGCCGCCGTCTGGCCGTAGGCAACGTATAGGTGCTGCCCTTTTACTTTGCCCTTCTCCGCACGGCGAACGTGCGGACGGGCGAACAACACTTCCTCGACCTCGTCGATGCTGACATCGTGCTTGCCTTCGATTTTGGAAACAAACTTCTCATTCCAGATGACATCGTAAAGGCGCAAGTGATGCGCTCCTCGCTCGTCGTCCGGCCTCCGCCAATTATCTTATCATCCCCGCGTCGGTGGGTGCTGCACAGCGTTGCCAGACGTGGGTAGCCTGTCCGCTCGCTGACGGCCAATTGCTATTGGCTGCCGCTTGTGGAAGGTAGACGTGCCGTTGTTTCCGCCGGCAGCCCGGCAGTTCAGCCAGTCGGCTGAATACGACTGCCGGGTTTAATGGCGGGAATACCGGACTTGCACAGCGGACAATCCGCCGGGTCGAAATTCTGCACCGCCAGCGTGACCAGCGATGCCTTGGGCACGCCGAGATTGGCGGTGCCGCCGCTGCGGTCGATGAGCGCGCCTACACCTACCACGTTTCCACCACCCTGCTGGACGCAGGCTATCGTCTCTCGCGTAGAGCCACCGGTGGTGACCACATCCTCGACCACGAGCGCGGGTTCGCCAGGCGAGAAACTGAATCCGCGTCGCAGGGACATAGTTCCGCCTGTGGCGGGGCGCTCGGTGAAGAGGGCGCGGACGCCGAGGGCCCGGGCCACTTCGTGAGCAACGATCACCCCACCCAGCGCCGGCGCAGCTACAACCGATGCACCCAGGCGTTGGAGCTTGGCTGCCAACTCTGAGCCCAACTGTTCGGCAATACTCGGGTACTGGAGGACCAGAGCGCACTGGATGTAACGGTCACTGTGCAGGCCGGAGGAGAGAATGAAGTGACCTTCGAGCAGCGCCGAGTGCTGGCGAAAGATTTGAAGGATTTCGTTTTCAGTCATGTGCTTCGAGCCGCCTGTTGAGGCCCACCCTTTCCATCTCGATGACGACGGCGTCGGCAGCGGCAACAGGGTCGGCCGCGGCGGTGATGGGGCGGCCGACCACCAGATAATCCGCCCCGGCGCGAATAGCCTCCTCCGGCGTAGCGATACGTGTCTGGTCATCAGCCGCGGCGGCGGCGGGTCGGATGCCTGGGGTGACGATGACGAAATTGGGGCCGCAGGTTCGGCGGATCGCTGCGATTTCCCGTGGAGAGGAGACAACGCCGTCGAGACCCGCCTGTTGTGCCAGCCGAGCCAACCGAATCGCCGCTCGTTCGGCGCCGCCGTCGAGACCGATCGCCCCCAAGTCATCCGCTCCAAGACTGGTCAACACCGTAACCGCAAGGACCAGGGGTCGGTCTCGGCCGGCACTGCCTTCGCGGGAGCCTTCGAAGGCCGCTTCCATCATCTTGCGCCCGCCCGAGGCGTGGACGTTAAGCATGGTTACGCCCATGCGCGCCGCCTCCCACGCGGCGGCGTGCACAGTGTTAGGGATGTCGTGAAACTTCAAGTCGAGGAAAACCTTCTCGCCCAACGCCGCAAGGTGGCGGGCCACCACCGGCCCCTCGGCAGTGAAGAGCTGCGAACCCACTTTGAACACACCCACGTGACCGCGCAGCTTCTCCGCCATGCGAACTGCCTCGGCCGCGCTGGAAACGTCCAAGGCGATAATCAGCCGATGACGGTTTTGCTGTTTATCAGCTGCGATCACGGTCGGCCTGAGATATCCTTTGTTGTAGCGCCGGTCCGGCAGCTGGACCGGCACGTGCCACCGTCCCGATTGCACCGGGACAAGTTCCGGGCGGCGCTACTCTTCGAGATTGCCGCCGCAGACATTGTAGTGGAACGGCCACTGAAAGGTACAACAGAAATCTCGCACTTCACTGCGGCGGCTCTTCATGCATAATGGTGCGTCTGTGGCCGACAAAGCCTTCCAGCTCCTGTCAGACTTCTTTGCCCGTTATGGCTACTCGGTGGTCTTCTTCGGGGTAATGCTGGAGAATAGTGGTTTGCCCGTACCGGGCGAAACCGTTCTGCTCTTCTCCGGATTCCTGGCCTACCACGGGCGCCTCAGCCTCGGCCGCGCCATCTTCACCGCGATTGCCGGAGCGACGCTCGGCGACAGCCTGGGTTACCTTGTAGGGCGCTGGGGAGGAACGGCTCTGGTCAACCGATACCGTGACCGGTTTCTGCTTTCGGCGCGACGCTTCGACCGCGCCCAGGCACTCATCTTAAGGTTTGGACATTGGGCGGTGTTTGTGGCTCGGTTCATCACCGGTCTGCGTGTGATCGCCGGGCCGCTCGCCGGCGCCTTCCTGATGCCCTACCCTCGTTTTCTGCTTGCCAACTTTTCGGGAGCAGTCGTATGGGCGTTCACCATCGGTTGGGCGGGCTATCTGTTTGGAAGCAACTGGCAGAGGCTCGTTCACTTGTTTAAGCAGGTTGACACTGCCATTTTGGTTGCGGTGGCCGTTGTCGTCCTCATCGTATGGGTGGTTTATCGTCGGAAGAGCAGCGGCCAGAAGGTTAGTCGCTAGTGGTTGGGCTCATCACTAGTTACTTTTCAATGTCTTGCCCAACCACCGATCGCGAATATCGATCTGTTCCGGCGTTGCTCCGGATAATTTCTCGATCGAATATTCGGTGGCCAGCGGTGGGTCCAGCTTCACTGTAATCCTCTGCCGCCGCCCGTGACGTTCCACGGTGAAGGGAACCTCGGCCCCAGGAGGATACATCTTAAGCCGGCTCGCCAGCTCTTCTGTCGCCAACGAAAGCTCGTCAACCGCGATCAATAAATCGTCACGACTCAGGCCGGCGCGGTCAGCCGCGCCCCCCGGGCGTACGACCATGAGCCGTACACCTGTAGCGACCGACTCCGCAATGACCCCGAGGTCGGGGGGAGCGCCGGCTTTGACCGTGACGCGCAGCTTGAGGCCGGCAAGGGCCAGGGTTGAATCGTAGGCGAGGGCTTTGGTGCCCCGGACGTAGCGTGCGAAGAAGGAGGCGAAGTCGCTGCCCGCGACGGCGTTGACGGCCTCCAGGATGTCCTTCTCTTCATAACCGCAGCCGGGACCGTAGTAGCTGGCTGGAGCCGCTTCGTAGAACCGGTGATACATGAGGCGGAGCACATCATCGAGCGACTTCTGGCCGCCAGTGCGGGCGCGGATTTCTAAGTCCAGGAGCATCCCTAGCAGCAAACCTTTACTGTAGTAGCTGATCGTCGCATTACTGAAGTTGGTCTGCTGCATTTGCGGCGAACGGTCGTAGAACCAAGCGTGGAAACTGGAGCTCTCGGCCGACATGATCAGCCGCCCGGGCTCCACCTCCAGACCCTCGATCTCGCCGGCGAGAGCGGCCAAGAACTCCTCTTCGCTCCAGACACCGGAGCGCAGGAGAGCCAGGTCCGCGTAGTAGCTGGTGATGCCTTCGGCGAACCAAAGCGAATTGGTATAGTTCTCTCGAGTGTAGTCGAAAGGTCCCAGAACAGCCGGGCGCAAGCGCTTGACGTTCCAAGTGTGCAAGAACTCATGCGCGGCGTCGCCCAAAGCTTCAGCCAGTTTAGAGTCCGAGAGTTCGCCCTTCACCATGATTTCAGTTGAATTCAGGTGCTCCATGCCGTCTCCCGCACTGATGTCCGGTGCGAAATGAAAGATAAAGGTGTACGACTGGAAGTCCGGCGCAGGCATCATTTCCATTTCGGCGCTAACGATCTTGTTCACTCCTTCGATCAGCTTCGACAGTACACCACCCGGCTTCGCGGCCTTGGGCTTCTCGTGCAACTGCACTTTCCCGGCAGCCAGATCGAGAGTGTTGAGTGTCGAAAGGGTTGCTGCCGGCGCGGATTCCATCTGCTCTCGCGCATAGTTGTGGACGGCGATGCGAAAGGTCTTCCCGCGTTCCTGAAATTGCTTGAGAGAACACTCGGCGGACAATTCAACGGGAGTGTCAACGAGGACGTCGTAATTGGGAACCGCAAGGGTGTGCTGCTCGGTTGACTCTGAGAAGCCGCTGATAACTTTCCAGTCGGAAGGACCCTCGATAGTCAGCGTGAGAGGGTCTTGCTTATGGCCGTTAACGTACATGTAGACGGAGGCGCCATTCAGGTTGGCGTGGGAAGAGTCCAACTGGGAGAAAGAGCCCGTGAGGTCGTTTCCGTAAACCCGGTAACGCACGCGGACCCGCCCCCCAGCATCACCTGTCGTAACCAGCCAGGTTTGCTTGTCGACTTTCATCCAAGGCAGCGCTTGGTTCTGCGGGCCGGTGGCTTCGAACTCCTGCACGTTCTTGGCGAAATCGTAGATGGCGTACCGACCCGGCGCCCAGGCGGGCAAGACGAAGCCCAGTGCCGGCTCTTGAACCTTACCGACATCGATCTCGACGTCCATGATGTGTGTTGTCGGACGCTGCAGGCGCAGGACATACTGAAGATCGAGCGGCGGCAAATCGCCACCGAGACACCGAGGAGCAGAGCAAGTCAGAAACCAGAAACCAAAAGCCAGAAGATGAAAAAAGGCACCTGTCATGCCGAGCTTAGCGAGGCATCTGCTGTTTCTAGTTGGAAACAGATAAAAGCAGATCTCCCGCTGCGCTCGGGATGACATGGTCGCGGTTCTCATCAGCCTGCTAGACGTCCTCGGCCTCCTCGTTCGGCCTTCTGCTTTCTGATTCCTGCCTTCATTTCTCAGTGTCTCTGTACCTCTGTGGCTAAAGGGACCGGCGCGGATTCCAGCACCAGCCTGTGGACCGTTCCTCTATTCACCGCCGAGTCGCTGAATGGCATAGGAAGGTTCCCGCCGGCGTACCAGGTTGCAAACTGGTCGCGATAGTATGGGCTAAACACTTGGCCCGATTCTCCAAGAGTGATGACCAGAACCGAATTGTCGAGATCGGAGAGATCATTTACGATGCGCATGGAGGGTCCATGAGCGGACGTGGTCGCTTTGACGGTCCGAGCGGTTCCAGCCTGGGGAAAGGGTCCGACATCAAGAAGACGCGCGAGCAAAGGTGAGGCGCCACTCAAAGGATGGTGGAACGTCAGGGGAATGGTATCACCCCACCGCCACGCAGCGTGAGCGTGGGAGCGCACCAGATACGGGATCTGCCGGACAGCCTCCTCCAGGCTCTTGATGAGGGTAACGTCGAAGTTGGCATCGCCGGGTGGCAGCCAACGCGCCAGGCGGCCGTCCACAACGTTGGCGAGAAAGACGTAGCGCATCGGCCAGTTGTATCCCGAGAGGTCGTTACCCAACTTTGGTCTGAGAATTCTTTGCAACAAGGTCTCGCTCGTCACTTCACACACGAGCGTGGCCGCCGAGTTGGCTTGAGCCTCACCATCCCAGCCGCGCAGCGTGCCCAAAGCATACTGAGCGTCCGCCGTCTCCGGTGGATGTCGATCCCCAGCCGCAACCAATTGCGCTGCCAGCCACATATCGTCGAGCGCGTGGATATCGGCTTGGACGACCATCATGTCCGACACGGTGAAGCGCTTCTCTGGTTGCTCAAGCAGTTGGAAGATGCGGGCTGTACGGTAGGGAGCGTCCCACTGATGGGTTATGAAAAAGGGATAACTATCAGGCACCACGCGGCCATTGGCCGTGGCGAGGATTCCGACAGCAGGGTTGTAGGCATGCGGCAAGTTCTCGAAGGGGACGTAGCCAATCCAGTCGTACTCGCCAGTGTCGCCGGGAACGGGCATTGAACCGTCCCCTTGTTTTCGAATCGGGATCCGGGCTGGCGCGTAATAGCCGATGTTGCCATCGACGTCGGCGTAGACGAAATTCTGTTCGGGGCCAGCCCAGTCGCGTAGCGCTCGCGTGAACTGTTCCCAGTTTTGAGCGCCGTCCAGATTCAAGAAGGTGAAGCGCAGGGCGCCGGGGTCGAGGGCTGTCCAACGCAACGCTATCTCGCGCCCGCCGCTTTGCTGTGGCATTAAGGGCGAGATGATAGGCCCGTGATATGTCGCCCTCACGGCGAGGCGATAGTCCTGCTTCCCCCGTATCTTGATCGTCTCCTGCCGCTCTTCAGCTTGCACCCATTCATTAACGCGCCAGTATTGTTTCGGATCCTGAGGATTGAACCTCTCTACGTAGAGGTCCTGCACGTCGGGACCGGTGTTGGTCATGCCCCAGGCGATACGTTGGTTGTGGCCGATCACCACCAGGGGGAGGCCCGGCAGGCTGACACCGGAGACGTTAAGCTCAGGGCACTTCAGGTGGATCATGTACCAGACGCTCGGCACGCGATGGCCCAGGTGAGGATCGTTGGCCAGCAGGGGCTTGCCGGACTGGGTATGCTTGCCGTTCATCACCCAGTTGTTGCTGCCTAAAGCGAAGGCCGGAGTCTCACTGGTCGAGGCCAAGGCACCCAAGATAGGGTCGAGGGGTGGGGTAGGTTCTTGCCTTTCAAACTCTTCAGCTCGCGGCCTTGAAGACGGGGCAAGAGCCAGAGCCTCCAACAATGAGTCTTCGCCACCATGAGGTTCGGCCACAGGACGGTCCAGCGGAGAATGGTCGGGAAACAGGTCAGCGTACAGATCCGGTCCCACTTTGGCCAAAATACGCTCACGCATCAAGTCCTCCTGCCAAGTGGTACTCAGTGATTTGAACATGTTCAGGCCGACGGCGATAGAATCCACCGTTCGCCAGCGGCGTGGCCGGTAGTGTAGCATCGCGAACTCTACCGGCAAACTGCCGGTGTGGGTAGAAATGTAGGCGTTGACGCCCTGGACGTAGGCCTCCATCAGTTTGCGCGATTGCTCATCGGCCCCAGCAACGGCCCGCTCTAGAACTTGAGGGATTCCGAGGGTGCGGGCCTCGATGTCCAGCTTCAGCGCCCCTTCCCCAACGATTTCCGCCAACTCTCCCTCGGCAAGGCGGCGGCTCAAATCCATCTGAAACAGGCGGTCCTGAGCCGTCACGTAGCCCTGCGCACAAAGCAAATCCTCAAGAGATTGAGCGCGCAGGTGCGGTACACCATGGGCGTCCCGCAGAACGTCGACCGGAGCCCTAAGACCTGCAACTCGAACAGTGCCGTCTAACTGTGGCAAACACATACGGGCTCGCCAGTAGCCCCATCCGCCTAGGAGGAGCACGAGCGTGAGGAGAAACGCCAGGAGGTAGCCGAGCGCCCGCACGATGGGGTTCTTGGCGCCCTGGGCTGGCGCCGCCTGCACAGTAGCGGTCGTCGCCATGACTTGAACCGTTCCTCTAATGGGTTCCACGAAATGAGTGGCCAGTGCCTTCGACATGGCGCCCGGCCCTTCCAGCCGGCACCTGCCGATCCCTGCGCCTGCGGTACCGGCGTCACCTAGGTGAGATGCCGCCTGAGGGTCGGTCCGACCGCTGGCTGGGCTTCCGCGTTGAATCCAGCTGGTTTATTGGAGGCCGAAGATAGTCGTCAACCGTGAATCCTGCATCCCTTAGGATGCGGACCGCCAAACCACGGCCGACGTCACAACCGGTATGCACAGGGATCGTCACCGACGCTCCACGTCCTTCGTGCCACAGCGTCAGGTGACTGCCCGATTGCCGGTCATCAACAAATCCCTGAGCACGCAAGAAGCGCACTAACTCGCGCGCCGTCACTTGCGGCATACGACTCATTCCGGGACCGCCACGGTCAGCTCCTCCACGTGCACCAAGCGATCATTTTGCGGAACGGGTTGGGCGTGAGCGAGCATTGACGCCAGATGCTGTTCGACGGCCTCCCGGATGTTGCGCTTCGTCTCCTCAATGGTCTTCCCGTTGCTAAAGCAACCGGGGACGTTTGGTGTATAGGCGAAGTACCCTTCATCCTCCGGCTCCTTCTCGATAACGATCTGAAAGGAATAGAACTTCATAAGCTGACTGCGCTGACCTCGTGCTACGCCAGACCCTGCCGGCGCGTGCCCTACCCGGCGCTTTTCTTAAGCCAGTCGCGGACAGCGGCATCGAGAATGGTTGAGAGCGGCACCTTGCGGAACCGCGTTTCCCGTTCCAGGTCCGCCTCGACCGCGGCGGACAAGCACCAGCCATTCACTTCTGTCTTCATATACGACATTGTGATGCATTAAAGGGGACGCTGTCCAACAGAGTTCTTGACCTAGGTTCCGGAGAAGTGGTCGCTTCCGGCTAGCACGCAACCACCGACGCGCTACCCGAGTTCTAGCCATTCGGCGGCCTGAACTAAATGACATGCCGTCTCAAGATCTGTCCGGTGGCTGGCCCTTGCGGGTTTACCGCTTGCCCTCGCAACAACGTCTTATGTACGACGCCAAGTAACCGGCGGCCCGCATATGGCGTCAGCTTGTGCCGCTGGCAGAGACGGGCTGGGTCCACCGTAAAACCGGCCTCCGGCTCCCAGACCACCAGGTCGGCGTCGTATCCTTTGGCGATAGAGCCCTTCCGGTTGCCCAGCCCGGCCAGCCTCGCCGGCCCGGCTGACATACACCGCACGACCTCCTCGATGCCAACTGAACGTTGGCGCGCTTCGGTCCAAACCGCAGAGAGGCCAAGCTCCAGTGACGCGATACCTCCCCAAGCCGAAAAGAAGTTGCCGGTTTCTTTGCACTTCATCGCCGGTGGGCATGGCGAGTGGTCGGAAACTACCAAATCAATCCCGCCGCCACAGAGCGCGCGCCAAAGCGCGTCCCGGTTCGTCGACTCACGGATCGGCGGAGCACACTTAAACTCCGTCGCGCCGTCGGGAATCTCCTCTGCCTCGAAAGCAAGGTAATGCGGGCAGGTCTCGGCTGTAACCGGGAGACCATCTGCGCGTGCAGCCGCTAATTGCGCGAGCGAGTCGGACGACGAGAGATGGACAACGTGAACGCGGCACCCGGTTTCGGCGCTAAGCCGTATCAGAAGTCCGATCGCCGAGTCTTCCGCCCGGCGCGGACGAGAACGCAAGTAATTCACGTACCGTCTTGCCAAGAAACCCGCGAGATTATCATTCTGAGGAGTGTTGCATGGGCCTGCGGCCCACGAATCGGCATGAAAGTCCTCCCCGCTGACATTCTGAGCGCAGAGAGGAATCTGCTTCTTCGGGAGGCCAAAAGCAGATTCTTCGTCGCTTCGCTCCTCTGAATGACAAGGTTGGTTGACTTTCGACGGAACCCAAGACGACGAGGAATCGGTTTTTGATGACAAAAGAAGATAGGCCGGGTCTTCTGCGTGCGCCAGCAAAACGCCTCCACAAGCTGCAGTCTCGAGCATCGCGGCTCTGAGATCAGCCTCGGCGACGTGGGGGAACTCAGCCACACCCGACGGCGCGAGGAAGCACTTGAAGCCGAAGCAGCCCGCCTCCCATAATGGCCGCAGCTCGCCCGTATTGCCCGGAATCACCCCGCCCCAGAAACCGACATCCACCCAGCACTGCCCCTGCGCCACCGCCACCTTCGTTTCCAGCGCATCCACTGAGACCGTGGCGGGAATACTGTTCAGAGGCATCTCGATTAGAGTCGTCACTCCACCGGCCGCAGCGGCGCGGGTTGCCGTTGCAAAACCCTCCCACTCAGCGCGCCCGGGCTCGTTGATATGAACGTGGGTATCGACGAGGCCGGGGATGATCACGAGGTCGCCGTAGTCCTCCCCGTGGGTTGCTTCGTAGGGCCCCACGCCGGCGATGATGCCGTTGCCAATCTCAATCGATGCCGGACACATGCCATCCGGCAGCACCACGCGCCGGCTTCCAATCACCCGGTCCATATCAGGAATGGAGGAACGCCTTCAGCAGATTCTGCGACACGCGCAAACGGTACGCTGCCGTGGAGCGGACGTCATCGATGGGTGTGATTTCCGCGGCGAGTGCTGCCAGCCCATCACCGCCTTCTCGAATAGCCGCCTCCGTCCTCCAGCATCGCAATGGCACAGGGGCAACGCTCCCGAGCGCGATGCGCACTTCGCCGGACGGTTGGCTCCTCACACCTGCGAAGCACACCTTGGAAATGGCCTGCGCATTCCGCGTACCGACCTTGCGGTAGTAATGAAGGAAGCCGGCCGTGTTCCTCGGGAGGCGGATGCGCGCCAGCAATTCGTCCGCGCCCAAGCGTGTGGTTTTGTATCCCGTGTGAAACTCATGATAGGACAGCCACCGCGAGCCGCGCGAGGACAGGAGCTCGACTTCTGCATCATAGACCAAAAGAGCCGGCGGCGTGTCTGCCGCCGGCGAAGCGTTGACGATGTTACCGCCCAGTGTACCTCGGTTCTGCGTGGCGACGCCTCCGGTTTGGGCAGCCGCTGCCGCCAAAAGCGGAAACTCGCGGCGCAGCACTTCGTCGTTCAACACGTCGGTGAATGTGGTAAGGCAGCCCAACATCACTGAATCCGAAGCGATCATTATTCCGCGCAATTCCCGCAGACGCCAGATGCTGAGGAAGCAGCGGTGATGCAGTTTGCCGGCCTCGAGAAGCACCATCAAGTCGGTACCACCGGCAAACGGTCGCCACCGGCCAGGTTCGGCGGCCATGCGCTCAAGGGCTTCCGTGAGAGTCTTTGGCGCACAGAGTTCATAGCCGGGAATATAAGCTCTCAATGTCTGAGCCTTCCTTCCCCACAGGCGTTCATCACCGCTTCGAAAATCCGCATGTAGCCGGTGCAGCGGCAGAGATTCCCTGCCAGGCCCTGGCGTAAGTCCGCTTCCGATGGCTCTGGGTTTTGTCGAAGTAGGGCTACCGCGGCTATAATCATCCCAGGGGTGCAGATGCCGCACTGCGCCCCGCCGCATTCCACGAATGCCCTCTGCACGGCCGCAAGTTCCTCGCTGCACCCAATTCCCTCGATCGTTGTGATCTCGCTCCCATCGGCCTGTAGCGCAGGAATCAGACAACTGTTAGCGATCTGCCCGTCGAGAAGGATCGAGCATGCCCCACACTCTCCCTCGCCACATCCTTCTTTCGTACCCGTCAAGGCGAGCTGCTGGCGAATGACATCGAGCAGTCGCTCCATCGGCCACACGGAAGCAGTCCGGGACTGCCCATTCACAGTAAGGGTAATGGGTACCTTACGCATCAGTGCCTTCCCAAGCGGTCATGAGCGTCTCTGGTGTAACCGGAATCGAAACCAAGCTCAAGCCGGTGGCGTTCTCTATCGCACTCAGGATTGCCGGTGCCGGCCCATCCATTGGCAACTCGCCGATCCCCTTAGCGCCCATCGGCCCGTAAAGGTATGGTCGTTCCTCGAAGATGACCCGGATAGGAGGAATGTCCATGGAGGTTGGAATGATGTAATTGGTCATTTGCCCGTTGGCGATGCGTCCCTTTTCCCACGCCACCTTCTCGTATAAGGCATAGCCGATGGCTTGCGCCACACCACCTTCGATCTGCCCGGTCGCGAGCACCGGGTGAATCACTCGCCCCACTTCCTGCACGGCGACGAAGTCCTCTACACGGGTCTCGTAGGTCAGCGAGTCCACGCTTACTTCTGCCACATAGACCGCCCAAGCGAAAGCGCCATAGGCGTCTCCCTGATACTTTTCGTCGTCCCAATAGATGCCGGGTGGGGGCTGATACTGGCTGTAAGAGCGCAGCGGCCCGTGTTGCGCAGTGTAGGACGAGCAAGCGCGCGCAAATTCTGCAAAGGAATAACCGTCTTTCAGCAAGCCCAGACTGGTCAGCGTGTGTTTCAGGCCGAGGGCGGCTGAC
>DATJKY010000025.1:0-9048 GCA_035490955.1 Terriglobia bacterium
CCGCTTGCGCGGCAGACGCTTCGCGTGCTACTGTTTGGCAGGGCAACTGCCATGCTGAATGTCAGCTCTTCTATAACAACATCACCCCAACACGGAACACGATTCGATTTAATACCCAATAAGCAATTGCCCTGCCAAACCTAGGGCTTCCTTCAAGTCGCTGTATCGAAAGCGCGCCAAGTAGTCTGCTCTCCGAAGCTCTGGTCAGCCAGCGCGCTTCCGATACAGAACTAAGACTTTTGAGGCACAATCCTGAAGCTTGGGTAACAAGTGTCATGCTTGCAGCGACTTGCAGCGAATCGGGCCGGCCGCGCCTCGGCACTGTGAGACACCTAGCAGGACGGAGTACGGTAAGCGCAGGCCGGGGGTCGGGGAGTCAGCTGAATTCGAGTCAAGTTGTAATGTCACGTTTCCTGCGTTGGCAGTTGAATGGTGGTCGAACCCTTCGTTGGCCCGGCATTCCAGCGCTGGCGCTCCTGGCACCATTCAGCGTCGTCCCACTTGTATCACGAGCATCCGGGGAAATTATTGCTCACCAATCGGAGCGTTCAGCAATTCAACTCGATGACTCTGGGGGAGATGACCTTCTCACGGGAGGAGCACGTGATGATGTCTTTGTGTCTCGCCAGGATGTTCCATAACTCGGACTGAGCGAGGGACAGACCGTCCGTCCGCCGTCGGAAGCGGGCATTCCGTGGCGTCTGCCGAATCGCCGAAGTGGCGCTGGGAACCCTCCGGGCCCTACTGGCCCAAGGCCAACGTTCTGTTGCCGCACCGGCTTGACCTTTGCACCAAGGAGCCTGCCTACAACGTGCGGGTCCGGATGAGCCGCGCTCGTGTGTCACAAGCGGTATCAAGCTATCATGCCCTGGTTCGGTCAGCCAAGAAACTGGTCCAGCTGCGTCCAGATCTGGCCGATCAAGTCTCTAGCGGCCGACTGGCGGTCGACGATTCGAACGCCGCGCTCCGGAAGGCCGTCGCCGCACCATCAATGGTTAGACACAGCCCAAGTTGTCGCCCGGCACGCCCAGGTGTTCCTATCCATTCTGTAGTGTGCAGTGAAGAGGTCCGCTGTGGTCAGTTGTACAAACCAAAAGCAGGAGTTTATTATGAGGTGTATTAGATTAGTGTGCCAGGCGTTCGTCGTCTGCGCATTGTTGTGTGTGGGCTCTCTAGCGGCTCAGAACCTTGACGTTTACGGGGGTTCGACCAGCTTACAATGTGGCCCCAACACAAAAGCAGTTACTTCAAGTATCGTCAGCGTGTCCAGGAACGCTGGCATAGTTACATTGACGTTCTCTGCAGCACACCGTTTCATTGTCTACGACGTGCTCAGCGTTTCAGGAACCGCGGCGGACGGCGGCAGGTTCAATTCTCCATCCCAAACTCTGTTTACGGTTCTGTCTGTCCCCAGCTCCACAACTGTGACATACAACCAGGCGGGCAACAATGTTCCGACGACCGCCAATTCCGGCACAGCCGAGCTTGGTCGATTTTACACGAGCAAGGTCAATTCTCGCTGGTGGGTCTGCACCCCGCTTGGTAACGTGATGTTCGTGAACGAAATGTACGACGCCACACGCCAGGACGTAATTGATTACCAAAACATCGATACCCGGCAAGTGGTATGGGCAAAGTACGCCAAGGGCATTTCTTCTACGAATCCGACAGACAATTGGGCCTACCAAACAGCCCATCGGCTGAAGGCCTGGGGATTTAATGGCCTTGGCGAGTATTCGGACGGCCATGTTTATCCGGCAAATGTGGATAGTGGCTGGCCCGCAACGGACCACACCATGCCGGTTGACGGAAGATTGCCGTTTGTGGTCGAGCCTAATCCGGTCATGTACAGTACTTACAACAACGGAAACCTTGCGCCTGGCCCGACCAAGGCCCAACTGGAGCTTTTCAAGCGGTCCGTCTTTAACATGACCGGGGTGCGAAATGAGGCGGACGTTCTCGACCCGAATTTCAGTGCGTGGCTGATGGCCACATTGACTGGGAAGACTCAGATTCACCAATGGCTCACAGCCCCCCACCACGAGTATATGTGGAGCTGGACCGGCGACGAGTCCGATGTCGCGGGCGGATTTCTGCTAGGGCCATATTTCCAAGGCGAGAAGGGGGGCGGCACCAATGACCCCAACACTGTCGTGCTGCTGAATGGCTACACCGCAATGGACGTGCATTGGGGCTACATGACTTTGATTAGCTCTCCAATCGCCGCAGCCGCCAGTATGGCTAATACCGCCGCGGGCCGGTCGCCCAATGACTGGGTGTTCGGGGACATGACGTACCACGTCAAGGCCGAGCTAGAGAAGTACGTTCAGCAGTCGGCTGATCGTGGCCCAGGCTACGCCACTATATCCGCGCTCAATGCGGCCTGGGGCTCCAACTACGATTCGTTCGGCAGTGACGCCGTGAGCCACACGGACTCCTGCGAAGTTGGGAATGGAACGCCCGGTCCCTACACCTGCACGCTGACCAATCTGCCGGTCACGCCCCTGTCAGTTCAATTCAAATCCGGGAATGCTGGCGCACTCTTGGCAGGAGACGACGGGGCCGGTCCTGAACTTCGCGTGCCTACGCAGATCGGCAACATGCGTTATACGGGCGGCGCGAAGTCGATTGGCACCATCAATTACGCCACTGGTGTAGTAACGGTGACCTTCGCCAGTGCGATTCCCAGCGGTGCACCCATCGAGGTGGTCTACAGTACCAACGGGTGGGGCCAGGGACATGGACTGCTGGACGAGGACGGCACCTGCCCGTCAAAACCAGCTGGTAAGGCGTGTTGGGTGCCAACCAACCCGTTCTGGAAGTCAACAGGGACGGAAACCCAGCTACAGAAAGACCTGGACGGGTTCTTGTTCCACTTCGCCAAGCTCTACTTCTCAATCGTCAAGGGCGATTTCAACTCTGTGTTTCCGGGTTACCTGTACAACCCTATCAATCCAATCGGCGCGTACTCTGATCCTCCACGACCGGAGATTCTAGAGGCCGCAGGTATGTACGCTGATATCCTTTCGTTTAGTTCTTTACCTCCGACTGACCCTACGGGTTCTGTAGTGAAGGACGGTCAAGCGCGCATAGATTTTGTTGCTCAGTACGCTGGTGATTTACCATGGCTGGACGATAGCTTCTTTGTCGCACAAGCGGATTCGTATTTCCCGGCAGCCCAGTTCCCACTAGCTCAGGCGCTGACGTTTTTCACTCAGTCCGCCCGTGGTCAGTACTACCAGACCAAGTCCCAGGGACTTCTGGACGCCACAATCTCTGCGGCCTGCAACTGCTCGTTCGCGGGGACCAATCCGGTCATCGGCCAGGGATGGTGGGAGCTGTACGACGATGCCTCTACCAAGACCGACTTCGGCCTAATTACCGACCGGGACGACCCGTACGACGGTGTGGCCTCGACGCCCAACCCCGGTATCGACCAGTGGGGCTACCCCACCGGCTGCCTGGGTGCAGACGCTTTGCCCGGCCCTACGACGCCGTGCGAGCAAGCTAGTTACGGCGACGTTTTAACTGGTGTCGCGGCTGGTAACACCTTGTGGTTGCAACTCGCTAAGTGAGTGTAGTCAATCTGTAGGAAGATAAGAAGTCACGCCTGTGTAGGGCTAGGGCTTTTTGGCAGGGGCAGAGGGGTATCCCGAGCTTTCAGCGAGGGCTGTCGTCCCCCGCGACCTCAGCATTCTGGTCTGATTACGTTCACTCGGAACCCGTGGGTTGATTCCGGTTCGCTCGAGCCTTCAGGATTGTGCCTAGGAAACGTTAGTGCTTTATCGGAAGCGCATTCGCGAAGGAATGTACGTGAACACGGTGCTTTGGCGCGCTTTCGATAAAGCCGTTTGAAGGAACCCGTTGATTTGGCAGGGCAATTGCTTATTGGGTATTGAATCGGAATCGTGTTCCGTGCCGGGGTGATCTCGCTATAGAACAGCTGACCTTGGACATGGCAGTTGCCCTGCCAAATATAGCACGCGAAGCGTCCCCGCGTTAGCGGGTTCGTTCAAACGGGCTTTCCGGAAAACGATACGACTGCGCTTTGAAAGCGGACGACCCTAGCCCTAGCGTTTATTGATTGAAGCGAACTCGACGACAAGCTTCGGAAACACTACGCCGTTGATCGCGGGTCATCGGGAGACCTGGAGATTCATCGGCTGAGAGCCCGTTGGGGGAAACTTCCGAGCCCGTCAATCGGGGACCGGAGCGCCTCAGGCGCGATACTCAAGAAAAGAAGCTCGATCATCCATTCCTCGCATTGGTCGCCACGCCCTGAGGTATGGGCAATGTGTCCGGCCTCGAACAGCGAGTTCCGAGAACGGACACCATTACGAGGCCGCTGACACGCCCCAAACTCTCGAATACCTGCGGAACAATTACTTAACCTGAGTCGTATTTTGCCACGGGGGTGCTTTCCAATCCGGTGCGCCCATCCCGCAGGGAGCTGACTCAGATGTCTTCTCATGAACTACGAATTGCGATTCGCCATTTGCTGAAGTCACCTGGCTTCACGAGTACGGCCCTACTGATGCTCGCGCTAGGAATCGGAGCCACGACCGCCATTTTCTCTATCGTGGAGGGCGTGCTGCTGCGACCACTGCCATTCCCGCATCCCGAGCGGCTCGTAGCGGTCTCTGACATCTTGCAAGGAGCTGAACTAGGAGGCAACGGCGAGGCCGGGGTCACGGCCCCCGACATCCGCGCCTACGCACGGGATACGCACAGCTTCGAGCATCTTGGCGGGTATCAACAGGTGGGTTACGAACTGTCCGGGATTGGAGAGCCGGCGCAGGTGAATGCGGCTCGGCTGTCGGGCGGTGTGTTTTCAGCCCTTGGGGTCCCGCCTCTGATGGGCCGATTCTTTACGCAGCACGAAGATGACGGAAAGGAGCAGGTAGCGGTTGTCAGTTACACGCTTTGGCAGAGCCGGCTGCACGGCGATGCGCACGTACTGGGAAGCAAGATTCTACTCGATCGCAAGCCTTACATTGTGATTGGCGTAATGCCCCGAGATTTCGAATTCCCCCTGGTGCCGAGACACCTGAACGGCAGTGAGCTATGGGTTCCGATGAGTTTCACCCAACAGGAACTGACGACCGGGGCAGCATCCTGGAACTTCAACATGGTGGGACGGCTTAAGGCGGGAATCACTCCAGCTCAGGCCGAGAGCGATGCGGAGCGTGTTGCCCAGGAGACGATGCGCAACTATCCCGCTTTCATGTCGAGTCTGCACATTCGGGCGGTGGTGCGTTCGCTCCACGAAGAGACGGTTGAAAAGGCGCGTCAACTGGTACGCACACTGTTTCTGGCCACCCTGGTAGTGTTGCTGATCGCGTGCGCCAACCTTGCTGGACTGTTGCTGGTGCGCGCCATCCGTCGTCGGCGCCAGATCGCGGTACGGATGGCCCTCGGAGCAGCTGCAGCCACACTGCTGCGCGAGGCAGTACTCGAGAGCCTTGTCTTGAGTGTTGGCGGAGGCGTGCTCGGTCTGGGTCTGGCGGCGATCGCGTTGCGAGTGGGCTTGAGCCTGCTGCCCGAAACGCTTCCTCGTATTCAAGAAGTCGGCCTCGATGGCCAGGTGGTGCTGTTCGCGATCGTGCTCTCGGTGCTGACCGGCATCGTTTGCGGACTGGCTCCAGCCTTCGCCGCCTTGCGAACGAACGTCAACGAGGCCCTTAAAGAAGCGGGGCGCACGGGCACGGCCAGCCGGGGGCATGCCTGGTTGCGCTCGGCGTTGGTGGTCGGTGAAATGTCGATCGCGCTGGTGCTGCTGTCGGCTGCCGGTCTGTTGCTCCGGAGCTTTGAGAAGATGCGTGCCGTCGATGTCGGCTTTCGCCCCGACCATGTCCTTACGGCCTCCTACTCCCTGCCCCAAAAACAATACGCCACACAAGCAGCCGTGGATCAATTCAATCACGAACTGATTCGCCGTCTCGGGCAATTTCCTGGCGTGAAGTTCGCCGGGCTGACCTCATTTCTGCCGGCCTCAGGCAGTAACAGTAATACGTCATTTATTGCGGAAGGCTATGTCCCACCCGAGGGCGCCGGCATGAACCTCGCGACCGTGGTCACGGTGGAGGGGGACTATCTGCAGACGATTGGCGTTCGACTCCTGTCCGGGCGCTTTTTCACCCCAGCGGACACCGCGGACGCGCAACTGGTCGCCATCGTCAACCACAAGCTCGCCGAGCACTGCTGGCCCGGCTCGGACCCGGTCGGCAAGCGGCTGCGTCTAGGGTTGCAAGAAACGAACCCGACGCCGTGGGTGACGGTTGTGGGGGAAGTCACAGACGTAAAGGAGGCCTCGCCCGACGTGCCCAGTAAAGAGCAGTACTACGAGCCGGTCGCACAGTTTGAGAAATCCATAGGATCCTTCGCCTCTCCCACAGACCTGAACGGAAATGGAGGGTCCATCGTCGTGCGGACGGCGGTGGAGCCTGAGCAGATGACCAATGTCCTGCGTGCGACAGTCCGCTCGATTGACCCTCAGTTGCCGCTCACCCAGGTTCAAAGCCTGGAGCGCACTGTTTCCGATAGCGAAGCTCCACGACGCTTTAACACTGCCGTCATCTCCGCCTTTGCCATCGCGGCGGTGCTGCTGGCGGCGCTCGGGATATACAGCGTCATCGCCTTCTCGGCTGCTCTCCGTACACAAGAGATGGCCATTCGCATGGCTTTAGGGTCGCAACGAGCTGGCATTCTGGCCCTAGTCTTTGCGTCCGCAGCAAAAGTGGCTATCGCCGGCTGTGCGATCGGGCTGTTGGGCGCGGCTGCCGCTTCCCGGCTACTGCGCCCTTTCCTGTTTGGCGTGAGCCCCTTCGATCCGCTGGTGCTTACGCTGGCCGCAGTTTTCGTACTGCTGCTGGCTGGGCTGGCTTCGTTGCTGCCCGCGCAGCGTGCGGCTTCCATCGACCTCATGGGCGTTCTGCGGGCGGAGTGACATTTGGTGCCCTGGCAACATCTCGATGGTTCAGTTAGCCGACCAACAGACGGCGGGGGAGTTGTCGGTCGATGCGAACAGCCTGTCCATAAGAGCCCCTGCCTGTTGCGCATCTGCTTTGTTGATAATCACCTGAACCGAATCTCACCTGAAATTGTACGGCGGCGGCCCCTAGAACTTACCCACTGTAGGTGAAGTGCCGACGCCGCCGTCGTGGGGCGGTCAACTCTCGGATGGTCGGCAACCCTTCCCTAATCGGCTATGTCCGAGTTGCGCGTAATCCAGGAGCAGGTATCACCGATGTCATAGACACGAACAGTGCAATCATTCGCCTGTTCCCGGTGAAGGCACTCAACCAGACCATAGAACCGTAGAAGTCCCCGATATACAGCGTGTCGCCGCAGATGGTGGGTAAAGCGAAAATATTTGCAGGCTCAGGTGAAGCAGCCTTCCACTTCAGTTGGCCGGTTTTAGCATCATAGGCCTTGATGTTCTGAGCGTCCGATGTGCCAACAATGACCATACCTTTGTAGAGTGCTGGACCGCTGATGACCCAGGAGAAGTTCTCCTGGTCGGCCTTCCACCTCAATGCCCCCTTCGCAGTGTCGATAGCGTAGAGGGCGCCATCTCGTGAGCCGAAGTAGACCATGCCATCGCCAACAGCGGGGGAGGATTGCACCTCGCCGAGCGGGAAGTACTTGTTTCCAGCCGTCTTGAATTTCCATTTCTCGGTGCCGGTTTGAGCGTCGACCGCATAAAGATGGCCGTCCATGCTGCCGACGTAAACCACGCCATCAGCGATGGCTGGAGTGGCGCGAATCCGGCCTGCAGTTTTGAACCTCCACATTTGCTTCCCGGTTGCGGGATCCAAAGCATAGAGGTAGCCGTCAGCGCCGCCGAAGTACACGGCGTCTCCGGCGATCACCGGGGACGCGTGCTCAAATTCCCACTTCCCGTTCGACATCAGCTTGGGGTCAGGCGGAATCGGCGCGTCCGTCTTAACAGTCCACTTCTCGCGTCCGATGTTCGCATCGACGGCGTGGAAAGCAGCGTCGCCGGCCTCGATGTAGACCGTGCCGTGATAGACGGCCGGAGACGAGCTCACCGCCCCTGCTGCCTGAAACTTCCACTGGAGCTTCCCGGTCTGGATGTCCAACGCGTAAAGATGGCCATCGTCGCTGCCGAAGTACCCCACGCCCTTGTAGAGTGCAGGGGTAGAGCGAATGTTGTTGCCAGTTTGGAAGCTCCACTTCACCTCCCCCGCGGGAATCTTGCTGTCAGGACAGGTGCCGGTATGTTGCGCGTCGCCTCGGAACAGGACAGGCGCGGCAACACTCCCCGGCAGAGCCAGGGTGGAGGCAACCATCGCGAGAATGCAAACGGGGACTCTGCGGGCTGTTTTCATTGCCATTCCTCCGGCGCGAAGAGCTGATACGGAATCATCATGCTGACGCGCCTCTTCAGCGTTAGACGTATTGCTCTCTCCGACTAGTAGGTCCCCATCTCTGCGCCACTCACCGTAAGATCCATTGTCCCACCTCGTCTTGTGGGCTGCACGATGCGCTAACCGATCATATCGACCGGATTGGGAACGAAAAACGGCCTAACCGCAGATGTAACCTGCACGGTTCCGACACGGCCTTTTGGGAGATAAGTCTTCCCTAGTCACCTACTGTTTACCCATAACCGGTGATGACAGCCCTTCCCACCATTTAAAAGCGGGATTTGGAATGAAAAACGGCTTTCTGGAAAGTTTCCGGAAAGGCGAACTCATCAGAGCACATCCTGCGTTGGGATCGCAAGTATCCTACGCGGCTTTGCAGCAAACCGAGTCGGCGACGAGACACTGCCGGCATTCGGATTACGAGACTGCGGTACTTGGCTGACCCCTGCCCCTCGTACGGCTTGTCCAGACAAAGGGAGCGCTGTTTTGTGCCCCTTCCCGTTGTTTAACACATGGGGATTTATCGCCAGGAATGGGCGGTGGGTGCCGTCAAGTAAACACTACTTACTCGCGGGTCATCCGGGGCCTGGAGATTCGTGGGTCGAGAACCGGGTGGGGACAACTTCCGAGTAGCGCGTAATCCGCCCTCTAGCGCGTG